>JASIKQ010000162.1 GCA_030049565.1 Candidatus Sulfotelmatobacter sp. | reverse complement strand
CACTTACTCGCGCAAGGTTTTTCTGCCGCTCACTAATCTCTGCCGCGACTACTGCGGTTACTGCACCTTCCGCCGCGACCCCGCCGATCCCGGCGCCCACACCATGACTCCCGAGGAAGTTCTTGCCGTCGCCCGCGCCGGAGAAAGACTCGGCTGCACCGAAGCTCTTTTCAGCCTCGGCGACAAGCCCGAACTCTTGTTCCCTGAGATGCGCGAAACCCTGCGCCATCTTGGCTACAAATCCACCCTGCATTATCTCGAAGCCATGTGCGAGCTTGTGCTACGCGAAACCGGCTTGCTGCCCCATCCCAATCCCGGCCTGCTCAGCGCCGAATGGATCTCGCGCCTGGCAGCCGTTTCCCCCAGCATGGGGCTGATGCTCGAAAGCACAAGTTATGCACTGCTCGCCCCTGGCGCCGCGCATGGCAACGCTCCCGATAAAGTTCCCTCCAGGCGTCTTCGCACCATCGAAGAAGCCGGCAAGCAGAAAGTTCCCTTTACCACCGGCCTGCTGATCGGAATTGGAGAAACGCCCCAAGATCGCGTTCAAAGCCTGCTTGCCATTCGCGATCTGCACCAGCGTTACGGCCACATCCAGGAAGTGATCGTCCAGAACTTCCGCGTGAAACCGTCGATTCCCATGTCTCACCGGCCCGAACCCAGCCGCGGCGAAATGCTGCGTACCGTGGCGGTAGCTCGCTTGTTAATGCCGAACCTCAATATTCAAGCCCCTCCCAACCTCAACGCCCCTTATTATGATGAGTTGCTCGATGCCGGCATCAACGACTGGGGAGGTATTTCGCCGCTGACTCCTGACTACATCAATCCCGAAAAACCGTGGCCGCACCTGGAGCAGCTTCGCCTGCGCACCGAAGCGAAAGGCTTCCAGTTGCGCCAGCGATTGCCCGTCTACCCGGAATTCCTGCCGGAAGCATTATCGCGAGGCGGGCTGCTCGCCCAGAAACTTCAAGCCGCCTGCGATCGCGACGGCCTCGCGCAGGAAAAGAGGGCGGCATGATCTGCGTCCTCACCGGCGGCACCGGCGGCGCCAAATTTGTCGACGGCCTTCGGCAAATCATTCCCGCCGAACAGATCACAATCATCGTCAACACCGGCGACGATTTACTCTGGTGGGGCCTTTACGTTTCTCCTGACATCGATTCCATCACCTACGCTCTCTCTGGCTTGCTCAGCCGCGAGCGCGGATGGGGCGTCAAAGGCGATACGTTTCTCTGCCTGCAGGCAATGAAGCAGCTGGGCGAGCCCATTTGGTTCCATACAGGTGATCGCGACCTCGCTGTGCACCTGCTGCGCTCCCGCCTGCTGGCCGAAGGCAAAACCTTGTCGGAAGCCACGGCGACCATCTGTCAGAAGCTCGGAGTGAAGGCGCGCATTCTCCCCATGAGCGATTCACGCGTCGAAACTCGCGTGGACACTCCTTCCGGCGAATTCAGCTTCGAAGAATATTTCGTGCAGCGCTGGTATCAGGATCCCGTGAACGCCGTGCGTTTTGCAGGAGCCTCCGACGCCGAACCCGCGCCCGGCGTAATCGACGCCCTCGCCTCTGCCGATGCCGTGCTGATCGCTCCCAGCAATCCCATCACTAGTATCGGCCCAATTCTTTCCGTGCCCGGAATTCGCGAAGCGCTACGAGGGGCGCGCGGCAAAATTGCTGCCGTGAGTCCAATCGTCGGCAACGCTCCGGTCGCCGGTCCCGCAGGCATTCTTATGGCCGCGCAGGGACTGCCTTGCTCCATCGCCGGCATCGCCAAATCTTATGAGGACTTTCTCGACATTCTCATTTGCGACACAGTTGATGCCCGTGCCGCCGAAGCGCTTCGCAAAAGCGGACTGCGCGTGCAGTGCACGCAAACTATTATGCGCTCAGCCGAAGACCGAGCCGCGCTTGCCCGAACCGTTCTCTCCTTCGCATGTGGCGGATTACTTCGCGACCAGCCAGCTTCCACCGATTCATTGCCAGAAGATCCCGACGAAGCGGCCTGCAGCGCCTCTGAGCAGCCGTGATTCTCATTCCCGTCAAGAATCTATCCGCGGCCAAGCAGCGCCTCGCCTCTGTACTCGATCAGCCGCAGCGCACGGAATTGGCGCAGGCGATGCTTCAGGATGTAATTTCCGAAATCGCTGCCTGGCGCGGCCGCCCGCCTTGTACGCTGGTCACTAACGATCCATTCGCCATCGAACTCGCCGAACAGTACGATTTCGAACTCATCCTGGATCGCACTAATCCCGGCGAAACCGCTGCCATCGAAATGGCAACCCGCCTCTGCGTCGCGCGCGGCATCGAGTACACGCTGGTAATCCCCGCCGATATCCCCCTGATTCAAGCCGCCGAACTCGAGCAGATCCTGACCCACGCGCCGCGCCAAGGTTCGGTTCTCGCGCCCGCCGCCGATGGCCGCGGCACCAACGCCGTCTTCCGCCGTCCCGCGAATCTCTTTCCTCTTCGCTTTGGCAACGATAGTTTCAAGCCGCATCTCGCCGCCGCGCGCGCGACCGGCAAAGAATGCGTGGTTCTGAACCTCCCGTGCATCGCAATCGACGTGGATAATCCCGCAGACTTGCAGAAAATTCTCGCGCACCCTGGCGAAACTCGCACCCAGAACCTGCTTCGGAGATGGAAACTTAATCCGTTGCTGCTTGCTCAAACGGAGGCTCCGTGAGGAACCGCCCAGCCTCGGCAAACTCGTCCGTCGCGCCAGGTGCCGAACGGGCAAGAGGCAAACTGACGAGAGCTCACCTGACCACAGCTAAACTGACCAGAGCCAATCTGCCTACGAAGCGGCCTCCTGCTGAGCTTCGTGTCATACCCATTCCGCTTGCGGGCGACATTCAGCCCGGCGATTCCATTGTCAATAAACTTCTCACTGCGCTGCGCCAACAAGAACGCTCATTCGCTCCCGGCGACATCCTCGTCATCAAGCACAAAATTGTCTCCAAATCGGAAGGCCGCATCATCGATCTCGCTACTGTCACGCCGTCCTCCCAATCGCTTGCGTGGGCGAAAAAGTACAAGCTCAACCCGCGCATCATCGAACTGGCGTTACGCGAAGGCAAAGGCGTAATCAGGCGCAAGAGCGGAGTGCTCATCACCGAAACTCATCACGGTCTCATCTGCGCCAACAGCGGTGTGGACGTTTCCAACGTCGACGGCGGCCGCCACGCTCTGCTCCTGCCGGCAAATCCCGATCGCTCTGCTCGCGCGATCCATCGTGAAATCAAGAAGCGTACAGGTCTCACCATCCCCGTTCTGATCACCGATTCTTTCGGCCGTCCCTGGCGCGAGGGCCTGGTCGATTTCTGCATCGGCATTGCCGGAATGAAACCTCTGCGCGATGATCGCGGACGCCGCGATCCCCACGGCTACACTCTGCACGCGAGCATCGAAGCCATTGCCGACGAACTAGCCTGCACCGCAGCACTCGTCTGCGGCAAACTCAACCGCACCCCCGCCTGCGTCATTCGCGGGTTTGCTTATGAGCCCGCACTCGGCCGCCTGCGCGATCTTCTCCGTCCCGCCAAAAACGACCTGTTCCGCTAAAGCGTTTTAGCTAATCTTGTAACCGGTGCCGGGGCGGAAGGTGCGGTTCCAGCCAAGCCGTGAAAACCCCCATCGAAGTACTTCGCGGGCTTCAGCCCGCGACGCGCCCCCAACACTATTTCCTGAGCTGCCTTACTCGCCAAATAGCATCTATAGGAGTAACTTTGAATGCGAGTCCTGGAGCGGCCTTGTGCACAGTCCGTTTTCATTATCCGAATTGCAAGGGTTTCCCTCACTCGCATGGTCCGACATCGCTCCGCAAGTCGCCCATGAACTACGCTTCTCCCTGGAAAAAATTCTCGCGGCTCAAAATGGCAATGCCATCTCTCTGAACGAAGCCTACAATCTTGCGCACGCTGAAGGTAATGACTTACTCGGCCTTCTCGTCGCCGCCAACACAGTGCGCGCCGAACTCTGCGGCAACATCGTGACCTACGTCGTCAACCGCAACATCAACTTCACCAACATCTGCTTCGTCGGATGCAAATTTTGCGCCTTCAGTCGCGGCCCTCGCGAATCCGACACCTATTTCCTTACTTCCGACCAAGTCGCGCAAAAGGCCATCGAAGCCCGGCGGCTAGGCGCAACCGAAGTCTGCATCCAGGGCGGACTTCCGCATGGCCTGCCTCCGCTCTACTATCGCGACATTCTCCGCGCTGTAAAGAGCGCCGTGCCCGCATTGCACATCCACGCTTTCTCGCCCATGGAAATTGTCTATGGCGTCGAACTGACTGGAATGCAGCTTGCCGATTATCTCTCCATGCTGCGCGACAACGGCCTCGACACTTTACCTGGCACCGCTGCCGAAATTCTCGACGACGACGTCCGCCATATTCTCTCCCGCAACAAACTTTCGACTGCGCAGTGGATCGAAGTCATTCGCACCGCCCATGGCTGCGGCATTCGCACCACCTCCACCATGATGTATGGGCACGCCGAAACTCCCGAGCACTGGGTGCGCCAGATGCTGCTGCTGCGCCACATCCAGGATGAAACCGGCGGCTTCACCGAGTTCGTGCCCCTCGGCTTCGTGCACCAGAACACAGTGCTGTTTCAACAAGCCCTGGCGCGAAGCGGACCCACGCTCACCGAACATCTGAAAGTTCACGCCCTCGCCCGCCTGCTGCTCGCCGGTTCTATTAACAACATTCAGGTTTCGTGGGTGAAGCTGAATCGCCGCCTGTCGCACCTTTGCCTGCAGGCCGGAGCCAACGATTACGGCGGCACGCTGATGGAAGAAAATATTTCACGCGAGGCAGGAGCCACCGCCGGCCAATACACCAGCCCGGCAGATTTTCAGTCGCTGATTCGCGAAATCGGGCGCGTGCCCGCCGAGCGCAACACCACATACTCGCGCATCAAGCTAAAACTGCCCCTGGAAGAATTCAGCGCTGAGGAAACGCTGGAGCCGCAATTTGCCTGATCCTGGTCCCATCGCCATCCTCGGCGGTACCGGACCCGCGGGCAGGGGCCTCGCCCTGCGCTGGGCGCGCGCGGGTGAAACCATTATCATCGGTTCACGCGACGCGCAACGCGCACGAGAAGCTGCGAACAAGATCAAAGAAAAAGCTGGAAACCATTCTCGCGTTTCCGGCATGGAGAATCCCGCCGCTTGCGCCGCCGCCGATCTCCT
>JASIKQ010000161.1 GCA_030049565.1 Candidatus Sulfotelmatobacter sp. | reverse complement strand
CTGTTTCGCGTGCAGGTCGGGCCATTCGCTGATATTAAAGATGCGGAAGGAACGCGATCGCGGCTGATTAATGACGGATATAATCCCATTCTCAAGAAGTAACTTGCGCTGATTTTGCGCGCTTCAGGGCTATTTCCGGATGCCCAGCCAAGGAGAGCATGGATCTATTACGATCCGGTTTGTCGTTGGCGGGCTTGTGAATTCGGTGTGCGGCTGGGTGATTATATGGCTTTTGGTTGCTGCAGTGGTCCGGTTGCGGAAAAAATAGGCGTCTAGCTCGCCGATGCGGCCGCGGCTTGCGCTTTTTGCAGCAAGCGGCGCGTCTGCGAAATCAGTTCCGCCACTTCGAAGGGTTTTATCAGGTAGGGCACGTTATTTTCCTGCAGAAAGGCGCGCTCATCGCCGGGCTCGACTCCGTTCGAGAAGGTAAAGAGCACGTGCTTCTCCATGTTCGAGCAATTCTGTTTGATCCAGAGGTAGGCTTCTTTCGCGTCCCAGTCCGATGGCAGTTTACCGTGCATGATCAGGACATCAAACGGCTCGGAGAGCAAGCGGGTCTTTACATCTTCGCTGCGAGTAGCGGTGATGACGTTGGCGCCGGCGCCGGTGAGCACGTCGCGCTCGAACTCGAGTACGGATTCTTCTTCCTCCATTAGCAGCACGCGACCTTGAATTGCGCCTTCGCGCCTGGGTTGCGCGACTGGAACCGGTTCCACGGCAGCGCCTTCCGCGGCTGCCCTAGGCAGTCTGACTTCGATTACGGCTCCGCCTTCGGTGGCATTGTGGGCGGTGATGTCGCCGCCGTGCTCTTTCACGATGCCGTAGCAGATGCTCAAGCCCAGACCCGTTCCCTTCCCTACGCTCTTGGTCGTGTAGAAAGGATCGAAAATCCTTTTGGGGTCCTTGATTCCCGGCCCGTCGTCGGTAAATTGCGCGCACACCTCGTTGCGTTGGCAATAAACGCGAATCTTAAGTTTGCCCGCGCGTCCGGTTTCAAGGATGGCGTCGACGGCATTGTTAAGGATGTTGAGGAACACCTGCTCGATCTGATGCGAATCGGCAACCACGATGGCCGCTTCGGTGCCGAGATCTTTTTCGACCGCGATATTGTTGACTTTGAGGTCGTAATCGCGCAGCGCCAGAGTTTCGTCCATCACTTTGCGGATGTCGATTTCCAGCCGCTCGGGCTTTCGCTGGCGGGCAAAAGAAAGCAGATTTTGTACGACGCGATGGGTGCGCTGCGCCTGCTTGAACATTTTGCCGACGTAATCCTGGGCGCGCTCATTCAAGCCTTCGCTCTCGAGCAGCTGCGCGTAACCCAGGATTGCCGTGAGCGGATTGTTTAGCTCGTGCGCCACGCCGGCAATCAACTGCCCGACGGCCGACATCTTTTCGCTCTGCAACAGTTGTTCCTGGGTGCGGCGCAGATCTTCGTAGGCTTTGCAAGTTTCTTCGTAGAGCCGCACTTTCTCGATGGTAGTGGCCAATTGGCGGCTGATGGCAACCATGAGGTTTTCTTCGCCGCTTGAGTACTCGTACTCCGCCTGGCTGCGCAAGCCCATCATGCCGATGGGAGTGTCCTTGCCCCAGAACAGAACCCAGATCCAGGAACCGTCGCTGTCGGAGCGGATGAATTCGGCCACCGCCGGGCTTAGATGGGGAACGTACTCGGCCGTGATCACTTCGGCGCGCGAGCGCATGACCAGATCGCCGAAGCCATCGGCGAAATTGACCTCCGCGGGACGGGATTTGTCGCGGCTACGCGGCCCCCAGGCAGCGCGGCGACGGAAGGTGGGCGCATCGGAGTCCGAAAGGTAGACAGCTCCGCTCTCGGCGCCGAACAGCGAAACCACCTGGCGCAGTGTCAGGTTCAAGATTTCGTCAAGATCGAAAGATTGAGTAGCGACAACCGCCATGGCATTGAGCGCGTTGAGTTCGCGATTGCGGCGGCGCATCTCGTCTTCGGCGCGGCGTTTCTCGGTAACGTCGAGAACGAATCCCTGATAGCGATCGATGCGGCCGGCGGAGTCGCGCGTAGCAAAGCTGCTTTCTGCCGCCAGCACCAGGGTTCCGTTCTTGCGCCGCATGGTCACTTCAAAGTTGCGGACATAACTCTGCTGCTCGATGCTGCGGCGAAAAGCCTCGCGTTGGGCGGCATCGACGCGAATGTCTTCATCCAGATTCAGAGCGAGAATTTCCTCGCGTTTCTCATAACCCAACATGTGCAGGAAGGCATCGTTGCAGTCGAGCAACTGGCCTCCGGGCGTGGCAACGTAGACGCCTTCCTGCACCTGCTCAAGCAACAGCCGGTATTTTTCTTCCGCGGAACGCCGCTCGGTAATGTCGCGAACAATGTGAATCGTGCCCTTCTGTTTGCTGCCGTGTTCGGAATAGGAAGAACTGGAGACGGTGGAGAATCCGCCGAAACAGGGATCGGGGCCTTCGGTGATTTCCGCGCTGCCGCGGGCACAGTAAGGGCAGCCGGTCCATTCACCCTGGCTGTGCGGCAATACCGACTCGCACGTGCTGCCGATCACATCGGCCGAGGCCAGTTGCAATTGCTCGAGCAGAGTCTGATTAGCTTTGATGATGCGGAACTCGGCGTCGTGCGCCAAGATGATGTCGTGAACCGAGTCGAAGGTATTTCGCCACTGGCGTTGCGAGCGCAGGGTCTGCTCCAGCAAGCGAAAGTTCTCGATGGCGATTCCCAGCTGACGCCCGCAGGTTTCGAGAAATTCCAATTCGTCTGCGGTGAAATTGCGCTCATAGCGTTTGCCCAGAACCACCAGGCCAATGGCAGACTTTTTTCCCAGCACCGGCAGGGTCAGAACGTACTGCAATTTTTCCTGCTTCAGCAGAGTCTCGTCTTCCGGCGTCGCTCCGGCGCGGTGCGAGATTACCGGTTTGCCGCG
>JASIKQ010000160.1 GCA_030049565.1 Candidatus Sulfotelmatobacter sp. | reverse complement strand
CCCGCTTCGGACGACGACGCTGAAATCTTCACTTCGCCTTTTTCCAACTTCAAACGCACGGCGCGCGAGCGCTCGTCGGCGAACTGAGCCACGCGCTGGATGGCAGCATTCAGTTCATCGTTGTTCAGCGTGACGATCCGGTTGTTGTCTTTGGGCAAAACCGCTTCGAAATTGGGGAACTGTCCCGTAAGCTGGCGCGAGGTCAGAAGCCGTGATCCCATGCGGAAAAATAAAGTCGATTCGTCTTTGGCGAACTCGACGGTTTCAGAATCGGTCGAGTCGAGCAAGGTCCTTAGTTCGTCCATCGCTTTCTTGGGAACTAGCGTCTTCATCTCGCCCGAGACTCCCTCGAATTTTTCTCCGCTGCGCTCGCAGTGGGCGAGGCGATGGCCATCGGTCGCGACCATGGTGATCGATTCCGGCTTAAGCAACATCAGCGCGCCGTTCAGGGTGTAGCGGGATTCTTCATGGGAAATGGCAAAGTTGGTGCGGGCAATCAGGCCACGCAGCACCTGGCCGGGAATTTTCACGACTCCGGTGGTTGGGAATACCGGCAGGGTCGGGAAATTCGATTTCGCCATCCCCACCATCTTTGTGTTCGAGCGGCCGCAGCGAATGCTGACCCAATGGTTCTCGAGCAGCTTGATGCTGATGTCGGCGTCAGGCAAAAGTCTCACGTACTCATAAAGCTTGCGCGCGGGGATGGTACAGGAGCCTTCTTTTTTGACTTTTACGTTGCAGGATGTTCGCAGACTCAGGTCGAGGTCGGTGGCTGTAAGCGCAAGCTTGCCCTCGGCGGCCTCAAACAAATAATTCGAGAGAATGGGGATGGTCGTTTTTCGCTCAACCACACCCTGCGTGGCGGTCAACTCGCGCAACAACTCAGCCTTGCTCACCGTAATTTCCATCGTTCCCACCGCGACGGCGGCTTCCACCGGCATAGACTCAATCTCCCGTGGCGCGTGCTACTTTTCTTACTTTTTATATCAAATACAAAAGCTATAAAACCAGCAGTAATAGTAGGCGGTGCGGGGAAGTGGAAAACCTTGCCAAGTGGCTTTACCTTGCCGTGTTTAGGCGCGACCTTTCGTGTGAAAATTCATTTTTATTCCCGGCGAAATGTATGCAAGACAAATTCAATCTTGCAAATCTCGTTTGGTCCTGTACAGCTTCCACATCCCATTCACCGATTCAGAAAAGAAAAATTCGGAAAAGGGAGCGCCCAAGTCCTTCGTATATGCAACTCATCCGCCTAGCTGCTCGGTCAGCTTGTTAAGCAGCCTGTCTAAATCTTTGTCGTTCTTGCGCACCTCTTCAATTTTTTCTACGGAGTGCAGCACAGTGGTGTGATGCTTGCCTCCGAATTGCCGGCCGATTTCCGGGAGCGAGGCTTCGGTCATCAGCTTGGCCAGGTACATAGCAATCTGGCGCGGGTATACAATCGCGCGCGAGTTGTCTTTGGCTTTGATCTCGACCAGGCGCAAGCCAAACTGCTCGGCAACCATTTTTTGAATCGATTCGATCGTGACCCGGCGCGTCTGAGAATCGATGAAGTTCTTGAGCACCTGCTGCGCGTAGGGCAACGTGATTTCCGCGCCGATGAGTGAGGAGTGAGCGACAAGGCGGATCAGCGCGCCTTCCAACTCGCGAACGTTGGAGCGGATGTTCTGGGCGACATATAAGGCCACATCAGTGGGTAAAGTAACTTTCTCCTGCTCAGCTTTCTTTTGCAGGATGGCGACCTTGGTTTCCAGATCGGGAGGTTGAATGTCGGCAATCAATCCCCACTCGAAACGGTTGCGCAGACGATCTTCGATTTCTGCCAACTCTTTGGGCGGACGATCGCTGGCGATAACGATCTGCCGCATCGTTTCGTGCAGAGCGTTGAAGGTGTGGAAGAACTCTTCCTGAGTACGCTCTTTGCCGGCAAGGAATTGAATGTCGTCGACCAGGAGGACGTCAACGCCGCGAAACTTGTCGCGGAACGAGGTCATCTTATCGTAACGCAGCGAGTTGATCATGTCGTTGGTGAACTTCTCGCTGGAGACGTAGCAGATGGCGGCCAGCGGCTGGCGGCGCTTGACCTCGTGTCCGATGGCCTGCATGAGGTGCGTCTTGCCCATGCCAACGCCACCGTAGAGGAACAACGGGTTGTAGGCCTTCGATGGCCGCTCGGCGACCGCCTGGCAGGCGGCGTGCGCGAACTGATTTCCGCTGCCGATGACGAAGGCGTCGAAGGTATAGCGGGGATTGAGCTGCGCGGCCCCATCCCAGTCGAAGCGCGCCTGCGCAGGAGCACCCGCGGTCCCTGTTGCCGCCGAAGCCGAGAGGCCGCCGTTGTGGCGCAGCGGAGTGGCGGCGGGATCGTCCTCAGGCGTGACGAACTTCACATCGTTGAAGTCGAGGCCGAGATTGTCGATCGCCTCCTGGATCAGATCGGCGTACTTGTCGCCGGCGTGACGGAACTCGGCGGTGGGCACGCGCACGAACAAGACTCCTCCGCTGGAGTGGCTGTAGCGCGTGGGTTTCAGCCAGGTGTCATAGGAGTGGCGGTTGATTTTCTTTTCGAGTGCGTCGAGAATGCGCGTCCACGGATTGGGGGAAAGAGTTGTGCCTTGTGCTGACATAATTATGAAATACCCGCCGTGGCGTCCCTGGCGGCTGGTTTGAGGGCGCCTGTCTAAGCTGCCGTTTTCCTACTCGCTGATGGAACTGCCTGGTGGAACCTTTAGTGTACTGCGGAACGCCCGGTTGTTGTTTTGCGCGGTTGCCATGGTGAATGTGAGATTTGAAAAGCGACCGTGCCGCATAGTAGCACAAAATTTTTTCATCGCGCGGAAATTTTCGCGGCGAAATTCCTTCCGAATATGCATTCAGAACCCGATCCGGCGCGGCTGTCAAGTGTCAAGGATGTAACTGCAACGAGCGCTGTGCAGAGGAGCGAATGAATTTCGTCGCCGTTAACTTCGAACTGTGCGGCAATAGGAAGGCTTCCCAGCGAAACGTGGCAAGGAATGCACGAACTGCACGGAGAGAACTGCAAAGGCGCAAAGAGGAAAGAAAAGAAATGACCCTGCCGCAGTAAAACCGACCGTAAGATTTCGCGCGGCGGCTTTTGCGGTGTGAGCGCCGTGTCGTTTATACTCACTGTTTGCCCATACACCGCCGCAGAGATTAGGAGCAGCTATCTTTCATGCCCAAGCGTACATTCCAACCTAACCGGCGCAAGCGCAGCAAGAAGCACGGCTTTCGCGTGCGCATGAAGACCCAGGGCGGCCAGAAAGTGCTTTCCCGCCGCCGCGCCAA
>JASIKQ010000159.1 GCA_030049565.1 Candidatus Sulfotelmatobacter sp. | reverse complement strand
TGGCGTGGCCGGCAAAACCGTTGACCCATGGTCCTGCCGATAGCAGTCCGTAGGTCGCCGCCGCAACTACGCCGCCAAGGGCTCCAAACAGCCGTTTGCCGAGGGCGTACACCAGCAAAATCGTGAGCGCATTCACGAACAACAATCCGATATGAATGCCCGCAGCAGTCTGGCCGAAAATCGCCATAATCGCGGCGTAGGCCGCGTAGGTTCCCGGCAGCTTCATGTTGTAGGCAATCCGGTACGGCGGGATTCCCTGCAGCATGAGTTGTCCGGCGTAGGCATACTCGCCCTCATCGCGCTCCAGCGGCATGTCGCGCAGGCGCCAGCGAATCGCAGCAAACAATAGGATCACTAGAATCAGCGCGACAATGTCCCATCGAGGACCTGCCTGGACCGCGGGTTTGCTTGCGCCCTCGGATTGAGCCTCAGCAGAGACTCCTGCTGGAATGCCGGGATCGAGTTGTTCGGATAGAGACAAACTGTAACCTTTCAGGCGACTCGTTTACGGCTGGGATGAACGCCGCACGAACACCACCGCCAGACGGTCCTCGTAGATCTTCTGAAAACGCTGATCCCCGCCCAAGACCACGGCCAGCGGCTTTTCTCTCTGCAGCAGGACTACTCCCGCCTCATTCAGGTAAGGGTCGTCGATATAGGAATCGTTGCCTCTTTCTGATTCGAAGAAGCGCATGTCCATCTGATCCCCGTAGAGGTCCGTACGTCCATCAATCGCCACCGGATAGTCGGGCATGTACCAGGTGAGAAATCCACCCCAGTCGAAGGAGTTGTAGAGCGGGCCCGGTTGCTTGTGTTGGCGAAGAAAGTTGACGGCCCTTACGGGAAAGAAGCTGCTCATGGCGTCGTCCAGACCGCGAGTGTTGAATCCAGTGTTGCCTGCGATCAGAAACAGGATCAAAGCGAGTGCTGCTGCCAGCCCCGCTTTCTCGGGAAGAGTCTCGCCCGGTTCGCGGGCCGCCTCTTCGCCGCGGACCTCTGTATTCCACGAGTCTGCAACGCAGGCTGCGGCCGTGATGCAGAGGAACCACGAATCGCGCATAGTGCGAAAGGCGACCGCGCTGGCGACAATCAACAGCGCCAGCTTGAAAAGATCGATGCGCTTCTGCCGTCCCAGCGTAAAGAATGCTCCGGCGGCAAGCAATAGTTCCACGTAGTGGATGAAGGCGCGAAAGTTGAGGGCCTGGAACTCGCGAATGTAGGTGTAGGGAAACTTTGAAGTCGCATAGCTGAAAACGATGAAGTATAGGTGATATGAGTAAGGACCCACACAAGCTGCCAACAGACAGGCAGAGAAGATCAGAAGCAGTTTGCGGGCCGGCAGCGCTGAGGACTGCGCGAAATCCAGGGCGATGCCAAAATGTGCAGCCATTTGCTGCAACAAGTGCACTCCAGTGAACAGGCCGACTACGAAGATGCCGTAAATAAATTGAATGTGGCAGTTCGCCCATACCAGAAACACCATAGGCAGCCAGTAAAGAACGTTCGCGCGGGCGGGACGCTGTGACTCCAGAAGAAGCGTGAGCGTCACCGCGAACAGGATCATCGACAGAAAAACCGGCCGCGGCATCATGCTGAACAGGAATGCCCAGCAAGTCACAGTGGCCAGAATGCACGCCGCCCAGAACCTTCCGGAAAGGCGGAGGATCATCCAGTACACGGCATAGGCAACAGCAAGCGTGAGCAGCGTACCGAACATTCCTACCCCTACCAGCCCGAACCAGGCATAAGCGCGCGACAGCAGCAACTCATAGACCCAACTGTAAGCCGCCCATGGCCGATCGGCGGCGGTGCGGGAGAGGATTCCGGTGTGGGGAAACGCGCGGTGCTCGATGATCCAGTCGCCCACCTTGATATGCCACCAGATATCGAGATCGAGAACCGAGAACTTCAGCAGCATGGCACGAGCCGCCACCGCAGAGAGCAACCCCAGCAATACCAGCAACTGAAGCGGGCGCCGCCGTAAGAGTTCGCGAAACTCCTGCGCCGCGGTCATACTCATTCCACGGTCAAACCCGCGATGGCGATGGTCACCAGATTGGACTGGGCGGTCTTGCCTTGAATCTTGATGTTGTACGTTTGAGGTCCTGTGCCTGTGGGAGTCGAATTCGAGCCTCCTCCGCCGCAGGCATTCAGCAGAATCAGAAAAACGAACAGCCCCGGCAGATACATACGACGTCGTCGTTTGTCTCCGAGTCTGGTACCGACAAAGAAAATTCCCGCCAGCGGCAGGAATGCGAAATAGAGCTGCAGGCGCATGCTTTTCGGGACCTCCAGGGACGCCGAAGCGGCGGGAACGGTGATGGTTAGTGAGAACGGCACACCCTGAGGCGCAGGTGTGATCGGGTTAGGACTGAAGGTACAAGTAGCACCCGCCGGCAATGTACTTTGCAAACAGGAAAGTGTGATCGGCTGCCCCGGAGCGCCCCCACTCAACACGATATTTTGGTAGGTCGCCGTTCCCCCCGGAGAAATGGTTTGAGGCGCAGGATCCGCGGCCGAAGGAGCAGCGATAATCGTGATCGACTCGCTGCCGAATGCATTCGAGGCCTGCTGCGAGAATGCCGTGATGGTGATAGTAGCCGGCGTTGGCACGTTCGCGGGCGCAGTGTAGAGCCCCGCGCCGTCGATGGTTCCAAAGGTCGCGTTGCCGCCTGCTGACCCTTCCACATACCAATTCACTGCCTGGTTGCCGGTCCCGGTCACAGTGGCGGTGAATTGTTGCGTGGTCGCGGTATTGATCTGAGTGACGCCGCCCGAACTTACTGCGACGGTTATATTGTTGTTGGCTGTGACAATGGTTGCCTGGGCCGATCCTGAGGTCGTGCCGTCCGCGGACGAAACTGCGGTTATCGTGACCGTGGCGGGTGTTGGAACCGTTGCTGGCCCCTGATAGAGTCCGGCGGCCGAAATCGTTCCCAGTGTAGAGTTGCCGCCCAGCACTCCATTCACCTGCCAGGTGACTGCGGTATTGCTGTTTCCAGTGACCGTCGCCGTGAACTGCTGCAGCGCGCCGACCACGACATTGATCGGATTCGGCGTAACCGTGACAAAGATCGCCGGAACCAGCTCGCGGATTCGCTGGTTGCCCGTGTCGGCGACAAACAGATTGCCGGCAGATGTGCCAAAAACGCCCGAAGGCGAATGAAGTTCTGCGCTGGTTGCCGGGCCTCCGTCGCCCGAGAAACCAGGCGTCGCGGAACCCGGGGGTGTCGGCGGGGCAATTCCGGCTACGGTTTGAATGAATCCAGTGGCGGCTACGACCTCGCGAATCGCAGCATTGTCAGTATCCGCGATGAAAATGTCTCCCGAGAGATCGACGAACAGTCCGTAAGGAGTATCCAAATTAGCCTGTGTGGCCGCACCGCCGTCGCCGGCGTAGCCGCGTGTGCCGTTTCCCGCCACGGTGTTGATGACGCTGTTCGAAGCTGTGACCTCGCGGATGCGAAAATCGAGAGTGTCCGCGATGAAGATGTCTTCTGAAACGTCGACGAATACGCCGTCCGGAAAGTTGAGCTGCGCGCTCGTGGCGGCTCCGCCATCACCACAAGCCGCCGTGGGATCAGTACATTGTGTGCTACTGCCGGCCACGGTGTTAATGACGCCGCTCGACGCAGTGACCTCGCGAATCACGGAATTACTCGTATCCGCGATGAAAATGTTCCCCGCGCTGTCGACGAACACGCCGAAGGGAGCATTGAGTTCCGCACTCGTAGCTTGTCCAGTGTCGCCCAGGTATCCGGCTATCCCGTTGCCGGCCACGGTTTCGATAGCGCCAGCAGCAACGGAGACGTTCGCCACAGTGATCGCAGTCGTTCCCGGATTCACGACGCGGATAAGACTATCGTTGGTATCCGCGATGAAAATGTTTCCCGAGCCGTCGATGAATACGCCCTGCGGGCTGTTCAGCATGGCGCTGGTTGCAGCGCCACCATCGCCGCAGAACGGTGGGGTGGGCGCTAGCGCTAGAGCGCAAGCCGTACCGTTCCCGGCCACAGTTTGCATGTCGTTCGGCTGGATCGTAACTCCTGCGATCGTGATGGGTGTGGTTCCCGTATTCACCACGCGAATTACCGAGTTGTCCGAGTCGGCGATGTAGAAGTTTCCCGCAGCGTCAACGGCCACGCTTCCGGGACTGTTCAATTCGGCATTGACAGCAGTTCCGCCATCGCCGGAATAAGCCTGAAAGCTGTTTCCAATGATGGTCGTGATGGTGCCTGCTACCGCCTCACGAACCGCAAAGTTGTCCGTGTCCGCGATATAGATGTCCGTGCCATTCCCGATCATATTGTTGGGATAATTCAGTTCAGTACTCGAGTCACCTTCCGTGCCAAGAGTCCCGGCGGGAGTGGTGATAGTGTCGCTGGTGAACGCCGTCGCGACCTCGCGGATCGCAAAGTTATTTGTATCGGCGATGTAAATGTCTTCCGAGCTGTCGACGAACACGCCCGCCGGCGAGCACAGATATGCGCTGGTCGAAACTCCGCCGTCGCCGGAAGTCTGACAATCAGTCCCTTCGACCGAATTGTAGTAAGCCCCAGCCACGGTCTGAATGAAGCCTGCCGCGATCTGGACTCCGGCAATCGTAATCTGCGCAGTACCGGTATTCACCACGCGGATGCGGCTGCTATCGGTATCCGCGATAAAAATATTTCCTGTGCCATCGATAAACACACCTTCTGGCAGATCAAGCTCTGCGCTCGTTGCGGCTCCGCCGTCTCCGCAGGGCGTAGTCGGATCGGCACAAATTGTTTCGTTCCCGGCCACGGTGTTAATGACGCCGCTCGACGCCGTGACTTCGCGAATCGCGGCGTTGTCCGTATCCGCAATGAAGATGTCTTCCGAAGCATCTACAAAAACGCCGTAAGGCGTGTCCAGTTCCGCACTGGTCGCCGCAATACCGTCGCCGTTGTACCCGGCAGTGCCATTGCCGGCCACTGTAGTAATGTTGCCGTTCGAAGCAGTGACCTCGCGAATCACAGAATTCTGTGTGTCCGCGATGAATATGTTTCCTGAGCTATCCACGAACACGCCTTCAGGACCGTTGAGCGCCGCGCTGGTTGCTGGTCCGCCGTCACCGGAATAACCGTGAGTGCCGTTGCCCGCCACCACGGTGAGAATACCGGTGGTCGCATTCACTTCGAAGATGTGGCTGGAGTAAGAATCTGCAATGTAGGTGTTCCCGGCCGCGTCGAATGCGATACTGCCCGGATAACCGATGCTGGCACTAAGTTCCGCCACACTATTTGGGCCCCCGCCAGCAACTGTGGTGATTTCGTACTGGGCAAGCAAAAACTTAGGGGCGATCAAGAGAAGTGCGAGCACAACAAAAACTGCCATTTTCAGGTTGGAGGAACGCATGATCACTTCGCCTCCTGGCCAGAAATGCGGTCCAGTCGGACCACCGCTTTGCTCTTTGCGCGGCCCGGACCTGCCATCTGCAGGACGAGGCGAGGCGGGAATCCCTTTTGCCACATCTCGTAGTCCGAACGCCGAATGGTGAATTGCTGGACTGTCTCTGCCGTCGCGTGGGCGGGAAGCGTAACCGCGCAGGCGGTCGTTCCACCCTTATCAGCGTGGGAGACATCCCAAAGAGTCATTCTCTGAATCGAGAAGTCAGATGACCCGTGG
Organism: Candidatus Sulfotelmatobacter sp.; assembly: GCA_030049565.1. Classification (GTDB taxonomy): domain Bacteria; phylum Acidobacteriota; class Terriglobia; order Terriglobales; family Acidobacteriaceae; genus Sulfotelmatobacter. The sequence goes on along the minus strand of JASIKQ010000159.1, from coordinate 439 downwards.
TTCATCAGATAGATGCGCACCTGGATCTGCGACTGGGAACCGAGATTCTTGTTCCGCAATACTTGATACGAGCCGGAGACCACGGGACCATTGCTGGCCAGCGCAAGCTGAAGGCTCAGTGCAAACAGTGCGGCTATCGCCAGAGGCCACTTATTAAAGCGGAGATTGGTGCTCATATGACCTACCTTCCTTCACGCCGGGGCCAGACTTCTGAATCGCTCTCGGTTCGAGAAATTCGCTGAGAGATAACCCCAACCCCAATGATAGAATCGCAATTGCGTTGCCAGCTCCCCGTAAGAACTAAGTGCTGCATCCGCAAAGTCTTGTACGAATCAAGCCGGTAAAAACCGGCGGCGAAGTGGCAAAACGCGCCCTGGAATGGGGAGAAAGCCCCGCTTAAAAGGACCCGCCTTCTGCGTGGCAACCATGAACAAACTAT
>JASIKQ010000158.1 GCA_030049565.1 Candidatus Sulfotelmatobacter sp. | reverse complement strand
GGCACTGGTCGATCACGGCGTCGAGTTCGGCTTTTTGAAACGGTTTGGTCAGGTAATCGTGCGCGCCCAGCCGCATCGCCTGCACGACCTTCTTGGTGTCGTTCACGCAGGAGAGCATCACCACTTTCAATCCCGGTTTCTTTTGCCGCAGTTGCTCGAGCGTTTCCAGTCCATCGATTCCCGGCATGAGCACGTCGAGCAGCACCAGATCCGGCTCCAGCCCCTTATCCACGCACTTCAAAGCTTCTTCGCCGGTGGAGGCGGTTTCAACCTTGTAGTCGTCAACCTCCAGCAGCGTGCGAATGTAGCGCAGCATCGCCGGTTCGTCATCGACCAGAAGGATCTTGGCCGTCTCGCTCATCGCGTTTTTCCTTTTCCTGCAGAAGTGGCAGAAGGTATATAGGGAATCAGAAAGGAAAATTTGCAACCAGAACCCGGGTCGCTTTCCAACCAGACTTTCCCTCCCATCGCCTGCACCAGGCGGCGCACAATGGCCAAGCCCAGTCCCATGCCTTCCTGATTTTCATTGCTGGGCAGGCGGAAGAAGTCGTCAAAGACCTCCTGGTGAAACTCCGCCGGTATTCCCGGACCAGTGTCTGACACGCTCACCTTTACCGAATTGGGCTGCGGGTTATCGTGCCGCCGCCTCTCGACCGGCGAGGCTGCGGCCGCTGCGGCGCGGCGCTCCCACATGTAAGGTTCGGCGTGCAGCCAGACCGTTCCGCCTTGCGGAACAAACTTGAACGAATTCTCCAGCAGATTTGAAACTACGCGTTCCATCTTGGGGGCATCGAAGGGAAACAGCGGCAGCTTGTTGTTGGCAAGAAAATATAAAGCAAGTCGCTTTTCCTGAAAACGCATCGACCACAGTCGGCAGACACCCGACAAACAGTCGTTGAGGTTGCCGGTTTCGAACTGCATCTTCAGCCCGCCGGTTTCCAGAGCGCTGTAGGTAAGAAAATCCTGGATGAACTGTTGCAGGCGCTTGCCGCTCGACTGCATGTCGCTGAGCACTTCGCGCTGCCGCACATTCAGCGGGCCCAGCTTCTCGCTCTGCAATAACTCGACGTACCCGTTCAGAATGGCAAGAGGTGTTTTCAGATCGTGAGCCGCGGAGCCGAGCGCGGTGGTAGTTCGTTGGAATCGTTGCTGCAGCTCGGAGTAGGCCTGCGGCAGGTCTGCCGGGACGGGTATCGCCTCCGCCAGCGCCTCGCCGGCGGAAGCCGGGATTCCATCAACCGATTCGTGCGCACACACGTTCTTTTGCGACGTGGCCATAAGGGTGGCTGGGCACTAAATATAGGGGGAATGCACTCGGCCGGTCGGGCGAAGAATGCCGTAACAAAATCGTAAGGCAGCCCACTTTTCGTTGTCAACGAAAAATGAAAGCTGATTACTCAAGTGTAGCAAAACCTTGCACTTTCTCAGTTGGTGGCAGCCTTGGCTTGCGGTATCCTCCCTGAATTCAGATATCGTCCCCCAACCGCAGGACTTTGCCGCGTTTCCTTGTTTTGTGGTTGCGTCACCCGGTTTTAGTGGATTGTTTCCGGTTTTATCGGGCTATTATCCGCCCTTCTCCCTTGCGCTTCGTATTTGGCCCCTCAGATGCTTGAAAAAATTAACGAAAAGACTGGCCGAAGAGGTGTGAGTGCGCGTGAATGGCAGGAAAGCAGCGGCAGAACGTCGGCAATGGCCGCGGTTGCCCCTGGCTATTCCCGTTTTTGTCCGGAGTAAGGGCGACGCGGAAAAAGAACTCTTGGAATTCGCTACCGCACTGAACGTTTCCGCAGGCGGAATGTTGGTAGCGGTGCGCCGCGCGCTACCTTCGGCAGTGCAGGTTTCGCTTGAAATTCCCAGTGCGCCTCTGGCAGCCATGGCGGCCCTGCCCGCCGTGGTTCGCAGCCTCCGCGCCAAGGTTCTGCGCGCCCAGCACGAAGAGGGGTACAATCTCATTGGCCTAAAATTCTCCCGCCCCCTGGCGGCTTCCCACCCCGTTCACAAGTCGCGACGGAAAGTCGCTTCTTCGGTGTGAAAATGTTTTCCTCTGACTTCGGCAGCTTTCTGAACCGGTAATCACTCTGGCGATTACCCGCCGTAATCGCGTCAAATCTATAGTAAGTTGCTTTTCCTCAAGCACATAGAATAGGCTGTTAGCACTTGCTCAGGCGGTTCCCCCGTTTGGTTCTACGGATGCACACCAGAGGCTACTCCCTCTGCTGTGTAGCCACAATCTTTCTATGAGTTCTTCAAATCCAGTCAGTGCTCTAATCCAGCCGCTCGGCGAAATGCCGCCCGAAACTGTCGTGTTCGGCGGAACCGAGTCCATGCGCGCGCTGCGCGAACGTCTCACCAAAATCGCGGGAGCCAACGTTCCGGTTCTAATTCAGGGAGAGAGCGGGACCGGCAAAGACATTATCGCTCGCATGATCCACGCCAATTCACCGTGGAAAACCGGACCGTGGGTCAAGGTGAATTGTCCGGCAATTCCTGGCACACTGCTCGAAAGCGAACTGTTCGGCTACGAAAAAGGGGCCTTTACCGGAGCTTATGGCACCAAGCCCGGCCGCGTGGAAATGGCCCATCGCGGCACGCTGTTTCTCGACGAAATTTCCGAACTCGATATGGCCTTGCAGTCGAAGCTGCTTCAGCTTCTGCAAGACGGTCAATTCTGCCGCATCGGAGCCCAGGAAGATAAAAAAGTAGAAGTGCGCGTAGTCTGCGCCACCAACCGCAAGCTGGAAGAAGAAATCGCGGCCGGAAACTTCCGCGCCGATCTTTTCTATCGCATCAATGTCGTGAATCTGCACGTGCCGGCGTTGCGCGAGCGCGCCGCCGACCTTCCGCAACTGGTCAGCTACTTTATCGATTACTACAATCGCAAGTTCAACGCTCGAGCCGGCATGCCTTCCGACGATCTGATGAATGCGTTCAGGAAATATCACTGGCCAGGAAACGTGCGCGAGCTGGAAAACCTGATGAAGCGTTACGTGATTCTGGGCGCCGAGGAATCGATTGTGGCAGATCTGCGCCCGCCAGAGCAGGATTTCTTCAACGCCGATTTCTCGGTCGACGGTCCGCTGTCGCTGAAGAAAATTACCCGCCAGGCCGTCCGTGAACTGGAACGCAAGATTATTCTCAAAGTTCTCCAGCACCATCACTGGAACCGCAAAACCGCCGCCCGCGCCCTGAACATCAGTTACCGGGCGCTCCTTTATAAGATCCGCGACGCCGGCCTACCCTCCAACCGCGCCCCGCGCCGCCCGCAGACGGAAGAAGTAAACACCACAGCCGCGGCGGACTGACGCCCGTTCAAGGATGGATTTGGACGCGAGTGGGAATCCTTACCACGTCTGGCTCGATGAGGTGAATTTGATCGCATACTGAGGCAGGCCGAAAGGCATTCTCCTTCAGCAACTGAGTTCTCTGATGCTCTACTGATTCACTACTTGCGTGACTGAACCGAAGCCGAAGACCGCCATGCCTGAGCTAGGCCTCACAAACAGGAGGCTCGTGACGTGGCGGCGTACCTCTACACATTGACGTAAGCGCCTTTCTGAGAGCCGTACACACGCACGCTCCCTCTCGGTCTACCAGAGAAGAGGTACAAGGCGGAAGCGGGTGTGGAGGCAATATTCGGAATAGCCGGGTAGTTCCTGGCGGAGAACCTTTTCCTCGTTGAGCAGGCGGAAAACGATCGTGGGGATGAGCAGGGCAAAGGCTGGCAAAGCAAAATAGGAGCCGAGCGCCAAGGGTGTAAACAAGCACCATATGTCCACACCCAAATACATGGGATGGCGGACGATGGCATAGGGCCCGGTGGAAATCACTGGCTGGCCAGGCTCGACGCGAATTGTACTGGCAGCGAAACTGTTGCTCTTCAAGACCCAAAAGACCATCAGTAGGCCGCAGAGAACGAGTGCCAGCGCAAGGATCGTCAACCACAAGGGCATGTGAGACCAGCCAAAGCGATGGTCGAGGCCGGGAATCAAGAAGGCGATCAACCAAATTACGAGCACGAGCTTCATGATCAGCTTCTGTTCGGGCACGGTTTCCTGCCTCCACCCCCGCCGCAGCCTGCGCTCAATTAATTGTGGATCGTGTTTATAGAAGTAACCAAAAGCGGAAAAAGCGAAGGCAAGCGAAATGATGATATAGGCCCAGCCCTGCCAAAATCTGAAGGAGCCGGCGGGAAGGAAGATCATGGTCGTGATGAGAACCGGCGCGCCCATGCCGCGAAGAAGCAATCTCGATTTGAGAGTCATGGGAGGAAACTCCCTGGGTTCGAGCTGTCAGGCCTGCAGTCATTAATCGCAGTCATTGATCATTGTCGCGCGGCGGCAAGCGCGGAGCAGTGACGGCTGTCACTTCCTTGTCGATCCCTTTCGGCTAGACTGTTTGCAGAGGCCTCTATGATGACAACCCCAGCCACTGCCATCA
>JASIKQ010000157.1 GCA_030049565.1 Candidatus Sulfotelmatobacter sp. | reverse complement strand
ACTCTTGTGGCACTACCTGTGGGTCGCCCCCTATGTCCTCCTCGTAGTTCTTGCCTGCTTGATGTTGAAGCGGGGCCTGCATAAGCAGTTCCCTGCTTTTTTCTGCTACGCCATTTTCGAGGCGTTGGGAGGCGGAGTCATCTATGCAATAGATCTTAGTCCGTCGGTCTCGGGGACGATCTATTGGCGGAGTTACCTTTTTTTCCTAGTCGTTGAGGTGTTCATAAAATTCGTCGTGATCGGCGAGGTCTTCACCCACCTCTTGCGTTCGTACCCGCCTCTTGGGAGGCTGGCCAAGGTTCTCATCAGCGGTGTCGGCATCGTTCTCATATTTTCAGCGACGGTCATCGCGGCCTATTCGAATCCCACGGCCTTCTGGCCCATTTCCGCAACCCGCATTCTCGGTCGAAGCGTGAACGTGGTTCAGTGTGGGTTAATCCTTTTTCTTTTTGTTTTCGCGGCCCACTTCCATCTGAGCTGGCCACGCCCCGTTTTTGGGATCACTCTTGGTTTTGCTTTCACCGCCTGCGTCTATCTGGCTCATTGGGCTCTCATGGCTGATTGGCTCTTTGGGCAGAAGAGCTACCTCCTCGACTTCGTTTTCATGGCCACCTATCACGTCTGTGTCCTGCTTTGGTGTTACTACCTCCTCGCTCCCCAGAAGATTGCCACGACGTCTGCGGTTTCGTTGCCCGAGAATGACCTCGCCATATGGAACCGGGAACTGGAGCGCCTACTACCACAATGAATCTGGCCATCGTTCTCGTCATCGCCGCCGTAATTGCGCTGAGCATAATTCTGCGCCTCGCCGTAACGCAAAACTTGCAGCTACGGCGAAACACCGACCTGGCGGTCGCAATTCGGCCAATCGACCTCGAGGCATTTCGCAATCTGATCGATCCGGCCGAGGACGAGTACCTGCGGCGCCGCTTACCCGCGGCGCAGTTTCGGGCGGTGCGCCGCGAGCGATTGCGTGCCACGGCAGCCTACGTTCAGATTGTTGCCGGCAATGCTGCTGTGCTGGTGCGCGCGGGCGAAGCTGCCCTGGCCAGCGGCGATCCGCGGTTTACCGATGCGGCTCGCAAGTTGGTGAATGACGCGCTGCTGCTGCGTCGCAATGCCACTTTGGCGCTGATTCGAGTTTATGTAGCCTTGGCATGGCCGGCCTACGGCTGCGCTGCCGCGCATGTGGCCGACCGGTATGAGAATTTGAGCGGCTCTGCAATGCTGCTGGGGCGGTTGCAGAATCCGGGCGTGCCGGTTCGGCTATCCACGATGTTCTAGCTCTGCGCGGATAGAGCGTGGCCGCCGCTGGCGGCCCCATTTTACCTGGAGTTTGCGCAGTTTCGCCCTACCACACCGGTGTGCATTAACTGGTCCGTCACTCGCCATTAATCAATCCTTGTTTTTGGTGCCTGTTTTGGTGTAAAAACCAGCCGAACCTGCATCTCCCAGAATCTTGCTCGACCTGGCCACAACGAAAGTCGGACTTGATGGCGTAGTTAGTCCGTCTCCTCAAGGTGACGGACTCAAGGAAGCCTTATGACTATTCGCGCAATCGCTCGCAATTTGAAAACTCTTTGCATCTCAGTAGCGCTCTTATCGGTTTCCTCGCTGGCCTTCGCGCAAGGAGGCGCCGCCACTGGCGACCTGCAGGTATCCGTCAAGGACCCCAAGGGAAATTTGGTGACCAATGCCACGGTCACAGTGAGCAATGCTGCGAAGGGCCTGGAGCGTACCGCGACGGGCGATGGACAGGGCGGATATAACGCCCGGTTGCTGCCGCCGGGTAATTATACGGTCACCGTGTCGGCCCCGGGCTTTGCCAAGGCGCAGGCGAACGAGGTGAACATTACGGTCGGCGGGTTAGTGGACTTGCCCATCGGTCTTGCCGTGGCCAGCGGCCGGGAAGTTGTGGAAGTCACTTCGCAGACGGAGTTGATCGAGACTTCGCAAACGTCCACCACTGACACGATTGGCGAGCGCCGCATCGATAATTTGCCGATCAATGGCCGCAACTACATAAACTTCACGCTGACGGATTCGCAAGTGGTGCGTGATAACGCGCCGCAGACCGGAGCGGCGCCAACCTCCGGGCTCAACATGAGCGGCCAGCGCGCCCGCTCGAACCTGGTGAACGTCGATGGCGCCGATGCTACGGACAATTCGGTCAACGGCGTACGCTCGACCGTTTCTCAGGAAGACGTGCAGGAGTTCCAGATTATTACGAACAACTACGCTCCCGAGTACGGGCGCGCGGCGGGCGGAGTGGTGAACATCATCACACGCTCTGGATCGAATGAGTTCCATGGAGACGTATTCGGTTTTCTGCGGAACCGTAACTTCCAGGCGGTGAACCCGTTCAGCACGGTTCCGAATCCGGCGTATACGCGGGTGCAGGCGGGTGCGGCATTCGGCGGGCCGATTAAGAAGGATAAAACTTATTATTTTTTCTCATACGAGGTGACGCGGCGGCATGAAACCGGATTCGCTTCGATTGGCGAGGATTGTTTGCACACCGGCGGCGCCACCTGCTTCGGACTGACCGACAACGTTGACCTTTCCAGCGCCTTCGGACTTCCCGCAGGAACAATTCAGCAGGGAGTGTACGGGACCTCAGGTCCCAACAGTCAACAAGCCTTTTTCCAGAATCTGCCCGCGGCTGAGGCGGCCATCGGAGCCGTCAGCCCGGCCCTTGCTGCCGGCTATGCGCAGGAAGCAGCGGCCTATGCCACGTTCGTCGGTGGTTCATCGGGCATCGCGCTCAATGGTTCCTACCCGGCAATCTTCGGCGCCCTTGCCGGAAGCGCCATTCCCATTCCGTCAAACGGTTCTAGTCCGCTAACTCAGTTCCCAACCTCCTGCAATTTCGCTCAGCCGAACGTTCTCTGCAACTCCCTGCCATCCAGCTTTCTCACTTTGAACTCGCAGATCGGCAATTTCCCGGTCTTCGAAGGCACTAGCCTCTACTCTTTTCGTCTCGATCACAATCTCACGAGCAACAATCGACTGACCTTCCGGATCAATGTCAGCCCCAGCACCATCACTGGCATCGAAGTGAACGGCGAAAATCAGGTCTTCGGCCAGAACGCTTACTCCCGTACTTCACAACAAACCTATCGCGATTTCGCCGGAGTATTTCAGGATAGCTGGACCATCGGCAGCAACCGTGTAAACGAATTCCGCTTTCAGTATGCCCGCCGTGGGCTGTCTTATAACTACAACACCGCCATTCCCGGCGGGGCTGATGTCGCCGAAAACATTCTCGGCTTCGCTTACTTCGGTCGTGAGCCTTATTCCTACATCCAGCGCGTAGAGCAACGCTACCAGTTCACCGACAATTTTTCCTGGACCATCGGCCGCCACAACACTAAGTTTGGCGGAGATTTTAATTACCTCCCTCTGACGGCCACCTTCACCGTCAACTACGGCGGCCTTTACGATTTCGGGTCCACCGCCTCGGCCGATTTCTTTCCCAACCTTTGCTCTTTGAACAGCCTTCCCGCCAGTCTCTGTCCAACCTTCCCCAATTTCACCGCCATACAGAGTTACGGCCTCGGCTTTCCCAACGAGCTCGTGCAAGGCTATGGCAGCCCTTCGGACAGCTTCTCGAATAAGCCTCTGGGAGTTTTCTGGCAGGACTCCTGGCGCGCTACGCCCAAAGTTACTTTGAATTACGGCTTGCGTTACGACATCGAATTTCCGCCGCAGCTAAGCCCACTCAACGCCACGGCAAAGGCTGCCTACAACGAGCTCGGCTTGCAGAAAGGAATCCAGACCGACACTCACATGTTTCAACCTCGCGTGGGCTTCGCCTGGGATCCCAAAGGCGACGGTAGAACTGTCGTCCGCACCTCGTACGGAATCTTCTTTGATCATCCGCTGCTCGGGCTGTATTTTCTGGGCGACGCGTCAGACGCCTCGCAGAGCGGCCAACTGGTATTCGGACCCGGCGCGCCCTGCAGCACGTCAGGAGGAGGCCCGAGCAGCTTGAATGCGGTTAATACCTTTCAGGGAATTTTGAACACGGCAGGGTGCCTGCCCACGGTTCCGGGTTATATAGCAGGACAGCAGCGTTTTAATCCGGCGCCCTTCACCCCATCGCAAGCCACCAATCCCGCATTTCCAGGCCTGTTCGTCGATCAGAACTTCTTGAACCCGGCCACCTTCTTCCCAATGGGATTTCTACCTTTCGGATATCCGCAAGCCAAGAACTTCGTGTATGCCTACTCTCAGCAGGTGAACTTCAGCATTGAACGCGATCTCGGGCAGGGGTTTGCGCTAAGCCTTGCGTACAACTTTAATGGCGGACGCCATCTTAACCGCCCCATTAATGCCAACACAGCCCGGGGCGATCTTCTGATGAAGAACTTAAACGCTGCCGTGGCAGCTGGGGTGAACCTGCCGACGGATGACCCGCTGGGTGTAACCGGCTGCGGAGTCGGAGCGGGAGGCCCCTACGTGCCCGCGGTTCTGACGAATTTCTTCCGCCCCTCGGCGGTCAATCCCGCCATCGCTCTGGGACTTTTGGCCAGCCCCGCCACGGCGTCCTGCGTTACCACTGTGCTGCCGCTAGTGTTGAAGGAGTACGGGCTCAACTCGACCTGCGATCTCAGCACATTGGTTGGCTGCGTACCCTTTAGCGACATGGATGCCAATTACTCCAACGGCAGTTCCAACTACAACGGCTTCAGCGCCAACCTGCGCAAGCGCTTCAATAACCACTACGAATTTCTCGCTTCCTACACCTGGTCGCACGCCATAGATGACTCCACCGATCTGCAAGCTCCTCTCGCGCCACAAGACAGCTACTATCCCGGCCTCGAGCGCTCCAATTCATTGTTTGACCAGCGGCATCGTTTCGTCTTCAGCGGCGTGTATCAATCAGGAAGACTCGACGGCAGTGGCTTCACGCGCCGGGTTTTCAGCAACTGGACTCTGGCCCCCATCATCGAAGTTTCCTCCGGACGCCCCTTCAACATCCTTACCGGGAATCCGGATAACTTCCAGTTCTCGCCCGACACCGGCCGTCCGAATACGTTTGTCAATCCTGCCTGCACGGCTTTTGGCTATCCCGCCTACCCGTCGAAATTTTCTCCTACGGGGGTTTTTCAAGAGCCTTGCCAGGCCGACTTCAATGGCACATTGCTTTCACTCGACGGCAACCTTGGCCGCAACGCCGGGACCCAGCCCTGGACGGTTTTCAACGATATGCGCGTGGCCAAGCGTATTTATTTTGGCGAGCGGTTCAACATGGAGTTGATCGCGGACACGTTCAATATCGCGAATCGCTTCAACGTCGCGGCCGTCAACCAGATCATCAGCAACGCCGGCCAGGCCACCGCCGCGTACGATCCGCGCCAGTTCCAGTTCGCGCTCAAGTTTTACTGGTGAGTTGCAATCTAGGCATCGCCTGACTTGGTATCGTTTGCCCGCGTACCTGAGGCCGGACGGAACCTTTTGTTTCGGTTCGCGTAGGCTAATAGCATGTCCGAACAAGGCATCCTACTTCCGCAGACAACGCCTCCATCCCTGCCGCCAAACTCGACTTTCCGCGGGCCCAACGGCATCCGCGCCGGCTGGCGCGTACTGATTTTTTTGGCGATCGTGGCGGGGCTTGTGGCCGTCGTCAATCTCGCTGTCTTCCTGGTGCTGCACTTCTTCATGCACCGTGGACCCAGGGGTTTCCAACTCGCATCGCTAACGCCGACCGCCGCCATTCTAAGCGATGGGGCCATTTTTGTTTTTACGGCGGTCGCTGCGCTCGTCATGGCGCGCATCGAGCACCGGCATTGGAGAGAGTACGGCCTGCCTGCGGCGTCCGCCTTCGGCCGGAATTTCTGGACCGGAGTGCTGATCGGTTTCTGCGCCATCAGCGCTACCCTGCTGGCTATTTTCTCGCTGCACGGATTTCATCTCGCTGGCCTCGCCATCCACGGCAAGACACTCATCCTCTCGACCGCCGCATGGAGTGGGGCCTTCGTGGTTGTCGGACTGGGCGAGGAGTTCGCCTTTCGCGGATATCTTCAATTCACCCTCACCACCGGCATCGGCTATTGGCCTGCCGCGATTCTGTTGTCGGCATTGTTCGGCCTCGCGCATGCCGCCAACCCCGGGGAGAGTATTCCGGGACTGCTCTCCGTGGTTTGCTTCGGACTGCTGTTCTGCTTCATTCTTCGGCGAACGGGAACTCTCTGGTGGCTGGTCGGATTTCACGCCGGTTGGGATTGGGGCCAGACCTTCTTTTATGGTGTGGCAGACAGTGGACTCAAGCCCTACCACAGCCTGTTCAACTCCACTTTCAACGGACCAAAATGGCTCACGGGAGGAACGGTTGGTCCCGAGGCCAGCATCTTTACGCCGCTAGCGCTGCTGGTCGTTGGCATCCTCGTCAGCCGCTTCTATCGCGAGACTCGGTATCATCCACAAGGCGAGAAGACGTGGGGAAAATCAGTCCAAACGGGCTGAGCCGAATCTCGAAGGCCGAAGCCTAACAGCCGAAGCCGGTGTTACACTCTTGCTTCACTATCCTTGGCGTTCGCCGGAGTTCGTCTTGCATGTCTCAATCTGAAATGCCAACAGCGCGGACCTGTGTGGTCCGCGAACCTCATCGCGGCGTTTATGATCGCGAAACTGCCTATCGGATTCTCGACGAAGGTTTCGTTTGCCACGTCGGCTTCGTCGCCGACGGCCAGCCTTACGTGATTCCGACCTCCTACGGACGCAGCGGCGACAACCTTTACATGCATGGTTCAGTTGCCAGCCGCCTGTTGCGTCACATGAAAGACGGAGCGCCAATTTGTGTGACAGTCACCTTGCTTGATGGCCTCGTGCTCGCCCGCGCGGTCTTCAATCACTCGATGAATTACCGCTCTGTTGTTGTGCTTGGGAAGGCAACGCTGGTGGAGGATCCGCCAGAGAAGCTCGAAGCCTTGCGCGTATTAGCTGAGCACATCATTCCCGGCCGCTGGGCCGATGCGCGTCAGCCAAACGAGCGGGAGATGAAACAGACCGCGGTATTGAAATTGCCCATCGAGGAGTTCTCGGCCAAAATCCGCACCGGACCCCCCATCGATGATGAAGAAGATTACTCTTTTCCGACGTGGGCGGGAGTGGTGCCTCTGCGCTTGACGATGGGGGAACCGATCGCCGATGCGCGATTAGTTGCCGGTCAGAAAGTTCCGGAGTATGCGCGCCATTACACGCGTGCGCGCTGAGTAGGTATGGCACAGGAGCGCGTTTACGTTGGCTGGGTACGGCTCTATTGCGCGTGCCTCACATCAAATAGAACGATGTGAATCCCGCGAAAACTAGCTTGCTGAAGAATTGGATATCGATTGCCGATCCTGGATTGCATCGATGCCGAATCCGGACTTGCTGCCGGATACAGGACCACCCACAGACGCCTTTGCCCTTCGGGGGCAGGAGCATTCTCGCCCCACACGCGCTGAGGGTGGTTCTGAGCCGCTATGCGATTCTGGTAATAGTCAAACGGGGTATCCGAGTATCCGCGGTAAAACCAGACGGCGTCGCCAGGCTGAGACTGGGACAGAACGTAATGCACGGCATCGCGCCAATCTTCGCGGGTTCGCGCATAAGACTGAGCCACAGTAACGATCGATAGGACCAGGAAAGCGGTGACCCACACGGCACGCGGACGCAACTGTACGAGGCCGCGTGCCACCAGCAACACGAAAGCCGGCAGGCAGACGATGAGAAAGCGATGAAAGAACATGGGCGTCCACAGCGAACCTACAGCCGTGATCACCATCGGAGCCAACAGCCAGAACCAGGGAGAAAGCTTCTTCCATCTGTCCAATCCACGGCGATTCAATCCGCTGCGATTCAATTCGAATTCCGCGTGAAGCTCGCGC
>JASIKQ010000156.1 GCA_030049565.1 Candidatus Sulfotelmatobacter sp. | reverse complement strand
AAGAAAACTCGACCCCGATAATCCTGCGGAAACCGTATTCTCCAGCCATGATAAGTACGCGGCCTTTGCCGCTGCCCAAGTCAATGAAGGTATATTCGTTTCGGCTGATCGGAAGTTTATTCATGGCGTGATAGAAGTCCTCCGGACTGGTCGCACTATAGCCAACTCCCGATTCCCAATCGCTGCTCGGAATGGCCAGTCTCCAGAGCGGGATGTGTCCGCCCGTGTCGGTTTGATGGAAGAAGTCGAAAATGTCGGGCGCATAGCGGCGACGACCCAGCCCGGCGAGGCGGGAGCAAAGACCGCCAAAGCCTTCCCTCCGCCAGACGTACCAGGTTTTTGCGGCGAACCGGAGCATCATGGCTTGTTAACCAAGTATGCGAACGCATCGAGGATGCCGGCGGCGGCTCGGTCATAGTTGAAGTGCTTCACGCTTTGGCGCGCGCACTGCGAAAAAGATTTCCATTGGGAATCACTGGAGAGCAACTCGCTTGCCGCCGAGACCCAAGCCTCTACCTCAAGAGGGAGGACATAACCATTGCTGCCGTGCAGAACCAGTTCGCCAGCTGCAGCCGTCCATTGCGTCGTGATCACCGGCGTGCCCGCAACCATCGCTTCGTTAATCACCACACCCCAGCAATCGGCCGATGTGGGAAGCAGAAGCAGACGGCTTTGCGCATAATACTCAGGCAAGGCTGCGTGTGGGACGAAACCGGAGAATTCCACGGAAACATTGTGCCGCTGGAAGATTTCACGCATTTGCTCTTTAAGAACTGCATCTCCTTCTCCGATAATTAGCACCCGGCATCTGCCCAATCGGGCTTTGATGCCGGCGCACACTTTGGCAAAGAAGACAGGATTCTTTTCCTTTACGATGCGGCCGGAGAACATCACGTCGAAGCGGCGTTCCAATTGCCGTCCCGCGAGCCGCTCCTCAAAATAGTCGTTATCCGCTACTAGATGGCTGAGGAAACACTGCTCCTCCCGGATGCTGCAGTTGTAGTGCCTGAACATTTCTAGGGTGCGACGGCTCGCTCCCACGAAAGCATCGCCAAACCGGTTGTAAACCAGCCGTCGAGCCCAGCGTCGCAGGCCGCCTACATCTCGGTCGCGCCCCAGCCAGCTGTCGTCCAGCAGGGCGACCTTGGTTCCAAGTAACCGGCACAATCCCATGGCCAGCCAACCACTGGGATCTTTGATACTGGCACCTACCAGCACTGCGGCCGGGCGTCGCCGCAGCAGGAATGGAATAATCCCCGGATTACAAAAGCGTTCGCTGCCACCGGCAGTGAGCGTGATGCATTTCAGAATTGTCTTGGGGTGGCTCCCCATCCTGAAGGTCCAGAAACGGCGCTTTTCGTTGTTCTTGAAGTAAGCAACCTGGACCGCGCTACCGAGTTTTTGGTAAACGCGCTCGTAAACCGGCTCGCGCCAGGGAGTCGGGATATCACTGATGATCAGGTAAGACATAACTGCAATCAAGGGTGATGCATCGCAATGAATGGCTGCGAGCTGGGTCGGAACTAAGAATTGAGACCTGCAGGATGAAGAGTCGATTCGCTTCCAGAGACGATCCTTTGCTCATCAAGCTTGGGCATTTGAGAGAAGATAGCGTCCATGATTCGAGCTGTCCGACGGATTTCTGCCCCGGGAATCGGGTCCGGCCCACCTTCCCGTATAGCGCGATAAAACAGTTCCATCAGTTTTCTCATGCCAAAATCCATCTGGAACTCCTTGCGAGCGAACTGGCGAATGCTGACCGCTGTATTCCGTGCTTCCTCTCTGGCCTGGACCAACGGCGCCAGAAAATAACGCAAATAGCTTTTGAGCGTAGAAGGCCGGATGCGGAGTACCGTTCGATAACTGTTGTCGAGCACCAAATTTCCCGATCTACCATAGAGTCGGAGTTCGTTGGACGCTGCACCTAGCTGAGTACTGAACAGGAAAAAGGCGGTTGTGCCCCGCTCATCTCGCAGCACGGCACGCACTTCGTCCACGATATCCGAGTAGTTGTGCTCGACCAGATAAGGACTGGGAAAACTGAGGGAAATGAGCTCTGGCGAATCGCCATCGAGAAACTCGGCGATCTTGGCGATACCGTGACTCACCAGGTTGTGTACTAACGAGCCCGGTAAACGCCGTACCCAATGTTGCGGGTCGCCCAAGACGGCTTTGCCGTACGTCGGTTCGTCATGGGAGTAGCACTGGATGGATTCCAAGTGAATGGGCGGACCTCCCAGGAACCCGTCATGAACAAGTTTGCGCAGACGCAATGCCTCCGGCGCGAACTGGAGGTTATGACCTACAGTGATGCGCCGGCCGACAACCTCCGCCAGGAATAGCAGTTCGTCGGCCTCGGCTGCGTTCACCGTGAAAGGTTTCTCGATATAAACGTGGCAGCCGGCCTCCAGACACAACCGGCCCAATGGAAAATGGGATTGGGCCGGGGTGGTGATATGGACAGCGTCCACCTCGCCGGCACGGAGCATCTCCGCCGCATCAGTAAAAACCTTAGGGATACGGAATCGATCGGCAAGCTGCCTGGCCATCAGTTCGTCTGTGTCGCACGCGGCGACCAGTTCGCAGTCGGGCAGATAACGCAGTTGATCCGCGTGCTGATCGGCGATCATGCCGCAGCCGATGATTGCCACTCGCGTCTTGGGTGATTCAGTCATTTCGCTGGTACTCAAAATAACGCTGCAACGCCTCTGGCATCGGCACACGACATTGCCAGCCCAAACATTCTTTCAATTTCCGATTTGAGTAACTGTGCCCCTTCCAGGCAAAGGCGCACCCGCGGCGGTTGAACACCGGCGGCAATTGCCCGCTGGAGCGTTTGGCGTACCACTCCCACAAGGCGCAGAGGGCATAAGCCGCAGGGTAGGGTATCGGCACAGAGAAGAAATTTCGCACTTCCCGTTTGTAGGCTCGCAGGAATGCCTGGCTCGTCGGCAGGTCGTCGTCGACGATATTGAACACCTCGCCCTCCGCTTCTTTAATCAGCCCGGCGAGCACGATGGCCTCTGCGCAATTCTCCACGTCAGTCAACGGAATGCACCCGCCTCCTCCCAGGTGCATGAAAAAACCAAACGTGTCCATGCCAACGAAACCTGGAATGGCCTTCTTGCCCGGCCCAAAGACAATTCCCGGACGAACGATTGTCACCGGCACAGCGAAGCGCTCCTGGTACTGCTGCACCAGTTCATCCTGTTTGAGCTTGCCGTAAACGTACGCGTCATGGCGCTCATCCAGGTTGTCCTCCAAGGGACAGGATTCGTCCCACACCGCGCCCCGTTTGCTTTGGAACCGGGAGTAGACGGCAAATGAGCTGACGTTCACGAACCGTTTGAGCTGCCGCTGCTCGACCAGAGAGTCGAGCAGATTCCGCGTTGTGATGACTGAACCTTGAAAGCAGCCTGGGAAAGACTTTCCACGACCCGCCACCAGATGATAGACAAGCTCAACGTCGGCCGTGACCTGGCGGCACTCTTCGCGGGAGAGCAGGTTGGCCTCGACAATCTCGCAGCGGTGCGCATACTCCGCAGGGATCGCCGCTTGCAGCAGGCCGAGGTCGCTTGACCTCCTCACGCTGCACCGCACCCGTTCAAAGCCCAGGCGTAACAGAGTCGCCGCCACCCTGGACCCTACAAAGCCCGCGGCTCCGGTAACAAGGACGCGGACACTTCTATCCACAATCCATGGCTTGTCGTATGTACGATTCTGAAGCGAGGGAACCACTTTGGAAGAATCTGACGAGCGTTAGTGTGCCCGTCAGTTTACTGTTGCCTGCAGACCGGTCGGCGGCGCTACCGTTCCTCCGGTACCGTTGCCGTTGTATTCGCTTGCGCCATAATCCGGAGCTTTTCCGTAGAGCACCTGCGTGCCGTCGGACTTCTTATAAAGCCAGATTGGAGCTCCGTTGCTCCAGGTCATCGGGGAGGCCAGCGTGATCGTGCCCGCTGGAACGCTGTACGTTCCATAACTTACAGAACTGATTTGTACCGTGTTCGAGATTGTCCCGATGGCAATCCAGTCCGCCTGCATCGTCCCACCCAGGCCGGCTGAGGCTTGGGCAAGATCGCTTCCCCAGGTACCATCCTGAAAGTACAGGGCATCAGCCACATTCAAAGTGGTGGAGTTCGTACCGGAATTAGATGCCGTAGTCAGGTATGTGCCACCGTCAATCGCACTCGAAGTGGATTGCAAGCTCAGGTCAGGTAACGTGGTGCTGGAAGGATTGGAGATGTCGGGATTGTTGAACAGCGGATTGCCGCTGGCTGAACAGCCGCCATTGTCGCCGCCCGTCTGGGCGCCGGAACACCAATTATTCGTCACGTTTCCGGAAGCAAAATCTCCCCAAACGTTGGTGGTATGGTTAGCGACATCGAAACCGCTGTTGGTATAGCGGGTGCTCTGGTAGAAGATGTTATTCTTCATAACATTTCCCTGTGCCGATCCCGTAGCCCCGGTATCGTAAGTCGCTATCGCAGCCATTGTCCACGGACAAGTGCTCAAAGTACAATTCGGCGCGCCATAGGTCGAAGCCCAGGGATAGCCGTATCCGCTCTGATAGATCGTGTTGTTGTAGACACGATTGTATGTGCCGCCGTCGCCATCACCACCACTCTGGCCCCACGCGTACTTGAACATCAAGCCAGGATTCATTGAAGCGTAGATGAAGTTGTAGCGCACGATGTTCTGGGGCGCGGCAAGCGAAACATTGTCCGCTCCATCATTGGTCTGATTCACGCCTGCGTAGCCGATGCGGTTGCCTTCCAGCAATACATAAGTAGCGTGGGTGTTATACCCATCGCTGATCTGCATGTCACGATGACCGTATAGCCCGTCGTAGGCGGCGTAATTTGGATTGCTGCTACTAAACACCGAAGGATTCGTATAGCTTGTACAGCCCGAAGACCAGGGTTCGTTGTGCAGCACATTGTTGCGGATTACGTTGTAATGCCCATAGGCATTGATGTTCGAATGTGGTCCGTGGGAAAAGACGTTGTTCTCAATGGTGTTGTAATTATCTGCCTCCGTGGTATTTGACGGGTTATACGAACCAACGATGAACTCGTCTCCACCGCCATCCGTGCATCCGGATCCCCCGCTGCCACTGGCGCTGCCGGAAAGCGTGAATGTGTTGTCATGAATCCAGTTGTAGGTCACCCAATTGCAAGTTGAGCCATTACAGCTATAGGCTCCGGTCATGTAGAAACTACCGGCGTCGTATCCGCCACCCGTGTTGATGAATGTGTTGTGGTCAATCTCATTGTGGCTTGCGCCATTATCAACTCGCGCCCACATAACATCTCCGTTGTCGCTGAAGGTCATGCCACTGACGCGGATGTAGCTGACGCCAGCCAGCCAGAAGTCGGGATTTCCACCAGAGAATGTAACCGTCTCGCCAGTGTAGGCGATGAAGGAGATGAGGTTTGCTGGGCCAGTACCGGAGTTGGCAGGAGCCAGTCTCGTGCTGTAGCTGCCAGCGCGGAGATAGACGAGGTCGCCTGCCGCCGCGTTGTTGTTAGCAGTGGACACTGAACAGGCACTCGTTCCTGCCAGCGGAGTCGCACCCGCGCAACTGGACCAAGCCGCCGCTCCAGTGGAGCTTACCCAATACGTTCCGGCATTGGCAAAACCAGGGAGCGTGAGACCGATAAAAATTAGAAACAGCGTGGAGATGCGCCCGGCGGTCAAACTCTTCAGGGGGATACTCATATCCGCAAAGTAGCAGTCAAAAAGTTGACCAGACAAGACACATTGGTACACTGCGCACGTAGGCCGAAGGGGTATTCGGTTGCCCTCTGTTAATTTTCGCAACATTGAGTCAGGTTTCGCGTGCCAGCAAGTCAGCAGCCGGTTCGAGACTGAGGCCCGCATTATGTGCAGAAGCAGTGCGAGATTTCATTCGGAGCTTGGCTCGGACCGGTTTACATGACACCACGAAGCAAGCCAGAACTACCATCACTGTGCTCTGCTCGGTCAAGCTATTGAGCGCTGACTCCGTGGCGTTGTAGACCAGGGTCATGAGCAGAAAACAAATCGCGAGGCTGGCCCATGCGTAATCCCGCCTCAGGGCGCGGTGCAGTTGGCGGGCGCAGGACAAAAGCCAGATCGAGTAGAACACGAAACCCACTTCACCCAGTTCCAGCAGAATGTCCAGGTAACCGTTGTGCGCGGTAGGAATGTCGTAGAATTCCCGCCGAGCGTCGGTCCAGAAGCTTCCGAAGCCCCAGCCCAGTAAAGCCTTCTGCCTCATGGCTGGCAATATGGCTGCCCAAATGTCCGTGCGGCCGGTTAGCGTGTTGTTGCGATTAAGCGAGGCGCTGAAGATGGCGATATTCGAACCTCCCAGGAACGGTGCCACAGCGCCAAAAGCGCCCAACAAGATCACTAAGATCAGCAGGGCGGCTAGTGGGACTTTGATTTTCAACTTTTGAAACAGGCGCAGACTCAAAAACACGGCAGCGCCCACGATCAGCGTGGCCAGGGAAGTGGAAGAGTCCGCCCCGTTGAGGACATATGAGGCGAGCAGGATGATGGAAACATCAGCGCATAGCAGGTACCGCCCGGCCTCCGATGGACGCTCTGGCCAACGCTCGTACAGGGCCCAAAGCAAGAAGAAGATGCTAATCATGCACAGCCGGCCCAAGTGGTTCTTCTGAGTCGTGACTCCTGTCCACATCTCGATTCCGGACCACCGCCCATACTGGCGGCCCAAGGCCGGGTAGTACCTGATGAGCACCAGCGAAAACGGAATCAGGACGTAGGTGGACCGGCGAAGCAGGCTCGTCAGAGCCTGGCGTGGATTGGCCTCGGAGATAATCAACAATGCCATGGGGAAAATAATCGCCTCACGCACCCACCGTCGGAGCGCGATCATGGTGATGTCAGACCACAGCGTGCTGACCAACATGTACGTCAGCAGCGCCAAAAGCCATTTGTGCCGGCGCAACGCGTCTGCCCAGTCAAATCTGCGGTGGGCGAGGACCGCGATGGCCACGACGGTCAAGCCGGTCAGCACCCAGCGGTCCAGCGCGCTGCCGGATTCGTTATCTCCCGTCGCGCCAAACCAGCTGCACAATGGTCTGCTGGCAATCATCATCATCCAGAGGGTGGGAATCCATAGCCCTGGCGAAACCCGACGCGATGCCCGTGCTTCGAGCCCCAGCAGGAAGAGCACAAAGACGGTGCATGAAATAAGAGCTAGCAGAGGAGGCATGAGTTTGCTCGGGCGACCGCTATCTTAACTTTCGAATTTAAGCGATGGAATCGAAGTTGCTCGCGGCGCGCGAGGCTGCAATAGGAAAAGGAGCCGTGTGAATCGACCAGGACCACGTTATTTCAGAAGTACGCCGTGACGGCCATGCGTCAGCGAGACGGCGACTTGCCGGACGTACGCACCTTGCGGCACGGGTTTTGCATGGGAACATTGCGCCCCTACTTTCGGGCTGCACAGAGAGCAGGTCCGAAGGTTCTGTCTATTAGGCTGGCATTCGCGATTTGGCTCTGCCACGCCACTCTGTCAAAGTCGTTCATCAGCTTATCAACGACGACATCCCAGTCGTGGAATTTGACCACGAATTCTCTAGCCTTTGCGATGATCCGCACCCTTGGCTCCTGGTGCGTCAAGAGCTTTACGGTCTGCTCTGCAAACCGCTTACTATCATCGGCTATCACAATATGCTCTTCGCTGAAAACGTCCAATCCCTCACAGCCCATCGATGTTGAGACGACCGGCCGGCCAAGAGCCATCGCCTCCAGTATCTTTAGCCGTGTTCCGCCGCCTGCTCGCAGCGGGACAACACAAACTTTCGCCCGCCTGTAGTAGGGAACGACATCTGGCACGTCTCCCGTAACAAAAACACCGTTACCTTCGAGTCGTCTCACAGCTGGCGACGGGCTAATCCCCACAATCCACAATTTAGCGTCGGCCACATCCCTGCGGATTAGGGGTAGCACCTCATGACAAAAGTAAACCGCGGCATCGACGTTCGGCTGATACTCCATGTTGCCGATAAAAAGCATTTCAGCATTATCGCCATCGTCAGGCAACGGCCGGTACTGACGCGTGTCGACCCCGTTGAGTGACACCTCAACTCTGAGGTCTTTATTAGCTGACAAGAGCAGTCGTCTGTCGGCCTCCGACATGGTGAGGCAAAGGCCAAAGCGACTGGCATAACCGGGCTGCCACCGTCTCATCATTCTTGCGTGTATCCATGCGCGCATCTTTTTGTCTTGTCTTCGTTCAATATGCGCAATCCGCATGAACTTATCGAAATCAATATCATGCAGAACCCACACTGCCCGCCTGCGTAATCGTGGAGGCAATGCCTCCAAATACATTCCCATGCTGCCGTGTTCAATCTGGACAATGTCGAAATCCACTTCGTCGGCGAGCTTTTGAATTTTTTGGGCCAGTTCTTCCGAAAA
>JASIKQ010000155.1 GCA_030049565.1 Candidatus Sulfotelmatobacter sp. | reverse complement strand
CGGCTACCGGACGTCCGCTGCTCCTAGGTATCACGAAGGCGTCGCTCTCGACCGACTCATTCATCTCGGCGGCGTCGTTCCAGGAGACCACGCGCGTGCTCACCGAAGCCTCGATTCAGGGCGCGGTCGATCACCTGCGCGGCTTGAAAGAAAACGTCATCGTCGGACGCCTCATCCCTGCCGGAACCGGCATGGAGTACTACCGCAACGTGCGCCTCTCGCCAGAAATGGAAGAGGCCGCGGCCAAGGTACAGGCGGAAGTTTCGGCGGCGTATGAAGAAGCCGAGCGCGCCCTCGAGATGATGCGGCAAGAGGGCGAGACTGAGGAACTGGCGGCGGAGTAAGGCGCGCCAAAATAACTGTGGGGGCGACTGTGTCGCCCCTATTTTTGCATCGGGTGTCCCAGCAGGCACAGCGTTCACCGGGTGCAGCAGCAAATGTAGGGATCTTTCGACTTCGTTGCCGTTCGCTTCGCGAATGGCAACTCCGCTCAAGATGACAACAACGTAACCAAATGTCTGCCAACCCCAAACAATTGCCGACCGAGGCACCTGTAGCGGTTGCCACATTGCAAGCCGCTTCTTCACGCCCTAAGCTAAAGCGAGCGATGCTGCGTTTTCTGCGTCTTTTCCGGCTGGCGGTTTGGCGTGCTTTTCAGCACGACGCGTTCTCCATCGCGAAGGCGTCGGCGTATTCTTCTATTCTTACCTTCTTCCCTTCCCTGCTGATTGTGGGCTCGGTGCTGGCGACCTGGCGCAAGGGGGCGCCGTTCATGCGCGAGATCACCTATGCCCTATCGCGAATTTTGCCCACCGGGGCCAACACTGCTCTTTCCTTTCTTCGGGGCGCAGCGCAGCGGCCTTTCGGAATGCTGGTCATTGCTTGCCTGATTACTCTGTGGACGGCTTCTGGCGTAATGGTTTCGTGGATGGAGGGCTTTCGGCGCTGTTACGAGCTGCCGAAAATCTGGGGATTAGTCAAGGAACGCATGATTGCCTTTGGCCTGGTGATTTTTGCCCTGCTTCCCATGACCTTCGCGACTTTGCTGGTCGCCTTCGGCAGCAAGATCGAGGCTGACATTCTGTTTTATACCGACCGGGAATTCAGCCCCTACATTCTGCTTTTGTGGGCCGTAATTCGCTGGATCATCGCCATTCTCACCAGCATTGCAGTGATCGCGCTCATCTATCACAATGCCGTTCCACGCACCCAGCCGTGGCACAGCGTGCTGCCGGGCGCAAGTTTGGCGACCGGCTTGTGGTTCTCCGCAACTTTGCTGTTTGGCTGGTACCTGAAGCACTATGCCGATTACAGCATTATTTATGGGTCGCTCGGGGCGGCGATTGCGCTGCTGGTCTGGATGTACATGATCTCGCTTGTCATTCTTATCGGAGCTGAAATGAACGCCATGCTTTTCCCGCGGGCGATGCTGGGAAAAGAATTGACCGCGGTGAGCCCTCCTAAGGCTTTGGTGCGCTAGGCGTGGGCGCGTCCGGGATGCTCTTGAGAGGACCACGAAAAAGCGCGGCCGCTAATTCTGTTTCTATTATTCGCCGCGCAAAAATCATTTGTACCATCGGTCCTGCCTGCCACTCCGCAGCCGCCATGCTCGATCTGCTTCGGCTAGGGATGGACGTTGCCCGGCTGAATTTTTCTCACGGCACCCACGAAGAGCACGCGCGCAACATCGAGCGCCTGCGCCGCGCTGCGGAAAAAGACAATCGCACTATCTGCATTCTGCAAGACCTGCAAGGCCCGAAAATCCGCACGGGACGCCTGGAACGGCACCAACCCATCGAGCTAAAAACTGGATCACCGGTAGTCATCACCCCGCGTGATGTCGCTGGCACGCCCCAGCAAATTTCCACCACCTTTCCCGATCTCGCGCGAGAAGTTTCCCCTGGCGCTCGCATTCTGCTGCGCGACGGGCTCATCGAACTTCGCGTACAGAGCATTCGCGGCAAAGACGTCATCAGTCACGTTTTGAATGGGGGAATGCTGGGCGAGCATCAGGGGATCAATCTGCCGGGAACCGCTTTGTCGATTCCCGCTCTCACCGAAAAAGATCGCAAAGACCTCGAGTTCGGTCTGGTACACGGCGTGGACGCAATTGCGCTTTCGTTCGTGCGTTCGGCGGCGGACGTGAACATGGTGAGGGAGATCGTGGCGAGTCACGGCGGGGACACTCCATTGATTGCGAAGCTGGAGAAGCCGCAGGCCATCGATCACCTCGAAGAAATTCTGCAAGCGGCCGATGGCGTCATGGTGGCGCGCGGCGACTTGGGAGTGGAAATGGCGCCGGAGAAAATCCCGGTCATTCAAAAACATGTTATCCATCGCGCCGCGCAGTGGCGCAAGCCGGTAATCACGGCGACGCAGATGCTGGAATCGATGATCGAAAACCCGCGCCCCACGCGGGCGGAAGCCAGTGACGTGGCAAATGCGATTTTCGATGGCAGCGATGCCGTGATGCTCTCGGCGGAGACTGCCACCGGACGGTATCCTCGCGAGGCTGTGGCCATGATGGCGCGGATTGTGGTGGAAGCTGAGGACAACATGACGGAATTTACGCAGCGCCGGCGCCGTGACCGGCATGCACTCTCGATTGCTGAAACGATTTGCGAGTCGATTGCGCACGCCGCCGAGGACTTGCCCATGGGTGCGATCGCAGTTTTCACCGAAACCGGCAATACGGCTCGCATGATTTCCAAATATCGGCCCCATGCAGCTATTTACGCATTTACTCACGTTCCGAGGGTGGCGCAACGGACGAATTTGTACTGGGGCGTGCATCCCATGAAATGCGCGCAGGCGCTTTCTGCCGAGCACATGGTCAATGTGGCCGAGGAAGAATTGCTCTGCTGTGGGCGGCTTAAGTCCGGCGACGTGCTTGGGGTGGTTGCCGGCACGCGACAGGCTTCGGGTTCCACGAACTTCATGCGGCTGCATACTGTCACTGCGGCTGATGCACGCAAACTGACCAATCGCAGGCGTGCGCGTGCAGGCGAGAAGTTATAATCGGCGGGTATGGCGGAGGAATTTCTATCGGTCGCGATCTGGGAGGCTTTGCCTGGCATGGAAGCGGCATCGCTGGCCAGCATGCGCGAATTGAGTGAACTCATTGCGAGAAAGCGGTATGCGCGCGATTTTCTTTACCGCAGCGCGGAGTCCCAGTACGTGCTGCTGCGGTACTGGAATTCAGAGGAAGCGCGGCAGGCGGCGATGGAAGATCCCGACTTGCTACGGTGTTGGGCGAAGCTGGGAAATGAGATTCGCACGCTGAGAGTTTACGAGAAATTGACGAGTGTTGGTGTTGGACAGGTTATCACTTGAAATTTAGCTCGGGGCTCATCTGTGGTTCCGGTTGGGAATACTTCTGGGGATGCTAAAGACTAGCGCGGAAACACGGAGCAACACAGAGGCAGCCAACTAATGCTTACGAGCGCCATTCCGGAAGTATTTACCGATATTACGGTCGAGCCGTTTGTGCGGGGAAGGCTGCATCGCGCGGTAGGGGGGAACGGCGATGCGCTGGTGCTGACTCATGGGGCCGGAGGGAATTGCAACGCTCCGCTTCTGGTCGCGCTGGCGGATACGTTCAGCGCCGCTGGATTCACTGTCTTGCGTTGTGATCTGCCTTACCGGCAGGATCGGCCCTACGGTCCGCCGGGAGCGCACGATGGCAAACGAGATCGCGCTGGTTTGAAGAACGCTGTTGGCGCGATGAGGAACTTGGCGAGCGGCCGCATTTTTCTTGGCGGGCAGTCTTATGGTGGGCGACAGGCCAGCATTTTGTGCTCAGAGGATTCGGCCGCGACCGCCGGACTGCTGTTGCTTTCGTATCCGCTGCATCCGCCGGGAAAGCCCGACCAGCTTCGCACCCAGCATTTATTTCATCTGAACACGCCGACGTTATTCGTGGAGGGAACACGCGATCCGTTCGCGTCGATTGCGGAGATTGAGCAGGCGTTGAAGATCATTCCCGCTAAGACAAGATTGCTGAGTGTGGATGGGGTCGGCCACGATTTGGGGTTCAAGGGCAGGTCGAAGCGTGAGGAGTTGCCGACGAAAGTGCTGGCAGAATTTCACGGATTATTCCCGGATTGAGGTTAGTTTGACGCTGGGTGGGCTTAGAGCTCCGAGATCCCTCGCTGCGCTCGGTACGAGAGGCTTTATTGTGAAACAGTATTAGTTCACCCAGCCCGACTTCGAGCCGCCGTTGCCTTTGCGCGGATCGTCATCGGGCGGGATATAGTTGCCGTGCTCGTCGAAGTGAACATCGCGGTCGTGGCGGCGCATGTAGACCTCGAATTTTCTTGCGGCGCGACGCCGTTTCCAGCGGTAATAGGAGTTGTTCAATCCGTAATACCACTCAGAGAGCGAGAATCCACCTGCGATTCCGCGCCGCGGCGAGAACTTCACATAGAGGTAGCCGAAGAATAATCCGCCGAGATGGGCCAGGTAGGCTACTCCTCCTCCACCGCTAACGGCTAACGCGACCGTCACGACGATCAAAATCAGAACAAAGTATTTGGCTTTGATCAGGAAGGGGAACGGAATCATCATGATTTCGTTCTCACCGAAGACCATGCCGAAGGCCATCAGAATGGCGAAGACGCCGCCAGAAGCGCCGATGGTCACCGTGCTCGGTGAACTCAAAATGTGTGTGAAGGCGAAAATGATGGTTGTCAGGGCGGCGCCAATCACGCCGCTGAAGAAAAGCTCCAGAAAACGGCGCATACCCCATGAGCTTTCGAAGCTTGCGCCGAACATCCAGAGTCCCAGCATGTTGCCGAACCAGTGCCAGAACGCCAGGTGAATGAAGCTGTAGGTGACGATCTGCCAGATGGCGAAGTGAAATATCACCATCTCGGGAACGAGGCCAAGATATAAGTACACCCACTGGATCACGCCACGCGAGCCGAAGGCGGAGAGCAGGAGGAAAACAGCTGTATTGATTCCCAGCAGCCAGATCACGGCCCGGGTAAAGGGCGGGAAGCTCAATGTCATTTCACGACCACGCAAAGCGAAACTCCTCGTAGCAGTCAATACTAAACTATCGCTGGGGCAAGGGCACCACTGCGAGACTTCTGTGGCCGTCGGCGTCGACCGCCCTGACAGCAAAGATGACGTTGTCCCTGGAAAGATTCAAAGTTGCGCGCAGAACGTTACCCACATTTTGGGCATGTTCCCAATCTGGGCCGCTAGTGGCGCGCCAGAGAACTTGATAGTGCCTTGCAAGACCACCGGGAGATGCTTCCCATGTGAGGGTTGAGTCGTTCTCGAGTTCTTTGGTTAAGAGCTGAACGTTCGCGGGAGAAGCGGGCGCCGATGCCAGCGATGCCAGAGTGGCTGCGTTCAGGCGGGCTACACGGGCAACATAACCGAAGTCCACGAATTTGGGCAGGTCTCCATATTCGATACCATTTTCGGTGCGCACATTTTGGTGCTGATGGTGGAAGTCCTCGCGGAACTCGGTGAATCGAACCGCGGCGAAGCCTTGCTGATTGAAAGAATAATGGTCGCCTCCGCGCAAGTATCGGTCGAGACGGAAGATGAGAAGCGGAGTCACGCCGATGCCATTTTTGTAGGCGCGATCAACCTCTGCGATATAGCGCGCCAGTTCGCGCGAAGGAGAATCGTTTTCCCCGCCCAAAGCGCGAATGCGGCGGATATCCCGATCTGTCGCGGCTGCGGGCAAGCCTTCAGAGAAGACGCGCACAACGGACTGATCCTGCTCCGCGTTTTTGCCGCCGCCGACGATGTCGTTGTTTAGCACGGCTTCGATATTCCACCCTTGTTGTTTTGCCATCTTTGCGAAATGCTGGCTGCCGTTCAGGCCTTGCTCTTCGCCCGCGACGGTGAGGAAAACGATGGTCGCTGGAAACTTCAGCTTGCTGAGAACGCGTGCGCATTCCAGGCTAACGGCGGTTCCGCTGCCATCGTCATTGGCGCCGGGAGCGTCGGCTTTGGCGTCAAGCGTGTCGCTATTGCGGGAATCGTAGTGGCCTGTGACCAGAACGATGCGCTTGGCATTTTCCGGATCGGCCCCTTTCAGGACCGCATAAACATTAGTGATTTGTGTGGGCTGAGGGATGCGATCGGCGGGCTGCTGGGTGAATGTGTCAGTTTTTACTTCCAGGCATCCGCCGCAGTCTTTGGAATAGCTCTCGAATTCCGATTTGATCCACTCACGGGCGGCACCGATGCCACGTCCCGAGGCGATGGAGTCGGGATCTTGCGCTGAGAGAGTGGACCGCGTTCCGAAGCTGACCAGTTTTTCGATGTTGGCGCGGATATGCTCGGGCGAAATCTGTTGCAGGGCAGCTGCGATGCGGGAATCGGCGGGCATGGGGCCGGCATCGGCGGCCGGGCTTTGAGCGACTGCCGTTGGGCGGAGGAGGGTTAGCAGCACGACAAGAAATAATCCGTTCTTCGATTGTGAAATCATATTTGACTTTCACCGTCAGCCTAGGTTCCGCTCTGCAACCAGCACTTCCATCTTTCGCGTGCGACCCACCAGCGCGAGCGCGGAGCCAGCATAGATTATCGCGGCCAGCACGATCAGCGATTTCAGGCCGAACCAGAGGGAGAGCGATTCGAGCAGGCCTCCGGCCAGAGCGCCGAAAAGATTGGAGCCGAGAGCGCTGCCTTGAAAATGGGCTTTCGCAAAGCTGGAAACGAAAACAATTCCCGCGAAGAACACCGGTAAGCAGAGGACGATTGTCGAGACAATCGCTCGCACTGCGAACGATTCGAAGAGCAGCCTTTCTGGCGGAATGGCAAATGAAATTAACAGGGACGCAAAGAGACCGGCGTACGCCCAAGTCATCGGAGTGCCCGGAAAACGGTGGTAGACCAAATTCGCGGCAACGATCAGGCAGAGCAATCCAGAGACAACTATGGAATTCACGAGCCACGTGGTTCCGAAAAGCAGGGCCATGCGGCTGACGATTTGCGTTTCGAGCAGCATGAAGCCCGCGCCCAGCAGCAGGAAATGAAGATCGACACTGCCTTCGGCGCGGCTGATGTGGCGCAGAAACCATCCGAAGGTGAGCAGCACAGCAATTGAAACGAGGATTACGCTGATGGGCAGACCCGGTTCGTGCTGGTAAAAGTAGGGCCAGTCGTCGGTGGTGACGGTTGCCG
The DNA here is from genome assembly GCA_030049565.1 of Candidatus Sulfotelmatobacter sp. Classification (GTDB taxonomy): domain Bacteria; phylum Acidobacteriota; class Terriglobia; order Terriglobales; family Acidobacteriaceae; genus Sulfotelmatobacter. Next base: position 1,938 of record JASIKQ010000155.1, on the reverse strand, counting down.
GCTCCTTGGGAAATGCTGCGTGATCGCGAACGAAAGCTGCCAGAGCCGGATCCGACATAGCTTGCTCGATGCGCTGGCGGGAGCCGCCGATGAAAAAGCTCCCTCCGGTATCGAAACGCATGGTTTCGGTCTTGAACTGAACCGGATCGTCGCCAAAAGCATCTTTCATGAGGGCGTAAAGGCGGCCAACAATCCAGGAATTGTCTAATTGGAATTTCACCACAAAAAGCCCATCGGGCTTCAGTAGCTGCCGGGCGCGGGCAAGCGCCTCGCGAGTGTAAACGAAGTTGTCGATGCGAATGTTGGAAAAATATGAAGCCGTCGTGTGCGAGTCGAGCAGGGAGAAAACAATCAGGTCGAAACGGTCGTGGCTATTTTGAATGTAATTGCGGGCGTCATTGAGGACAACGTGGGTCCGTGGAGATTGGTAGGGGTGCTCGAAATGCAGCTCGCGGCCGAGCTTCAGAATCAGCGGATCGATTTCTACGGCCACGACGCAGCCGGCGCCATTGCGCAGCGCGGCCGCGACGTCGTTGCCCATCCCCGAACCAAGGACGAGCACAGATGGCGGAGCGGGATAAAAATGGTAGGGCATGTTGTAGGCTCGCCACTGGGCAGGAAACTTAAGAAATTGCTTCGGATGGGAATTTACAAATGCGGGTGAGAGATCGATGATTTTCTGATACCAGGTATCATTCGTGTTCAGAGAGTAGGTGTCGATGCGGCCATCTTCGCCGTATTCCGGACGGAGGTCGAGTTTCTGATAGGGCGACCAATAGGTATTGGTGTGGCGATGGTCGCGAATGCTGAGTAAAAGAATGCAAGCCAGAAAACTGGCGGCCAGAAGCCAGCGAGCGCGTGGTTTTCGCCAGAAGAAAAGAACCGAGAGCGCGCCGGCGACGAGCATCCATATCACCGGAGGCTGATAAAGAAAGCAGAGAAGCGTGTAGGTAGTGATTCCGGCCAGGCTGGCGAGCACGTTTACGCTGTAGGCAGTGACGCCGTCGGGAGCTTTTTCCAAATACCAGCCCACGAACTGACCCGCGGGAACGAAGAGCATGGCAATCACCGCAAACAGCGGAACCATCACGATAAGAGCCAGAAAGGTGCCGGGCCAGCTTGTGGGCATAGTGGGTACGCCCCAAATCTGAACCTGCGTGGCGCCGCCCAGCATCTCTGGAAGGGCGGCAGTGATCTGGCGCAGCGGGGAAAGCGGCGTTTTCAGAATGCTGGTGAGAACGAGCAGTGGAGCAATCATGGCCATCAACTGGACGCGACGGCGGCAGAGATAGCAGCCGAGTCCGAATCCCAAAAAGCAGGCGAGCAGGACGAGATTCTTGAAATAGGCGAAGACGCGAATCTCGGATGAGATCCAGCGGATCATCATCATTTCGAGAAAAAGCGAGAGCAGGCTGATGAGCGCAAGGGAGGCATAGCCGAAGCCGCCGAGGGACTCAGGGTCGAGTTCAAGGCTGCCCAGTAACCCGGTTCTGCGCGGGCGGTTGTCATCGTAGAGACGGAATAGCCGGTAGACTAGCCAGATGAGCAGTGCGGATACGCCAAAAAGTATCAGCAGCAAGCCGGGAGTACGAGTAATCTTTTCCATGCGTGTAATGTGAACTGTTTCGCGGCCCAGCCGTAGACCTTTGCATTCAAGGCTTCGGGCCGGGGCCCTACAGCATTCGCCCCTTGACCTTTGCGCGGTGAGAATCTAAATATTATCAGTGGTATCTAACAACGGTACGGAAGAATGGCCTTGAAGGGGAGTGTAGAAATCATGGTTCTGTGTCCGGAATGCGAAACCGACTTGGATGTGGATGACGAAGAAGTGGATGAAGGCGAGGTCATCGCTTGCCCCGAGTGCGGAACGGAATTCGAAGTGGTGACGACAAATCCGCTGGAGTTGAAGACCATTGAAGCCGGCTACGTCGATGAGGA
>JASIKQ010000154.1 GCA_030049565.1 Candidatus Sulfotelmatobacter sp. | reverse complement strand
AAGCCTTGTTCCGCCGCGCCTTCATGGTCTCGGCTTCGGTGATCGCCTGCCGCCGCTGCGTGTCAACTTCTCGGAAATCCTTCAGCACAGCACCTGGATCGACGCCCCTGCGCCGCAGCATTTCCTCCACCTGCGGCAAATGGTCGCGAACAAAATTCAGATCAAGCATAGGAAGTAACTAATGTATCGGAAATAAGGAGAGGAATGCACGCCTGAGCGGGGTGGACGGTGCGTAAGTTTGAAATCGTCGAACCTACTGCCGTAATCCTCGGAAAGCCGACTCGACGGTGGTTGTTTCGATAGCTAAGGGATGGGGGAGACCTCTATTTGTTCCTTGGTGCAAGCGACTTCAGGTAAAGTACGATCGCTTCCGCATCCTTCTGGCTATATCGATACTGCGGCATAGGAGGCCGCGCCGGCAGGCCGTTATAGGCGATGCCCGTCATAAAGAATTTGATGGCTGCATCTGTCTTCCAGCCGGGAAGTCCAGCAATGTTGACGGATTTCTCTGCCCACACCGGCATCGGCACCGCCGGCTTAAAGGCCAGTGCGGTGCCTTGCAGCCACTGTTCTTTGATAGGCTCTCCTTTCTCGTTGTGGGGAGTGTGGCAGTCGCCACACATGCCGATGTTCTCGACCAGATACTTGCCCCGCGCCAGTGCCACCTCAGTGGACTTATCGGCCGCAACCAGGGCCGTCGCCCAAAAGACAAGCGTAACGGCCAACCCGATTGTTATTTTTCGAATTTTCATGTTGCCGCCCAAAGTATTGAGAAAAAAACAGCGAAATCCTACACGACTGGAGGGTCTTTGTCGAGGAGAACTGAGGACCCAAATGAGGGAATGAAAATGGGAGGGCTGAACATCGAGAATCTCTACCTCTTCTTTGGAAGCTCAGCCGGCGTTATCATCGCCCTTCGCACCGGCACAATCGCTCCCCGCGCCGGATCGGCAGCCGCATTCGCCCGCGTCAACACTTCCTGCTGGATATACTGCACGAAGTCCTGAATCTGCCGCTGCATCTCCTCCATGCGCTCGCGCATTTGCAGAATGATCGCCATGCCACTGATGTTCACGCCCAGGTCGCGCGCCAGCGACAAAATAAACTCCAGTCGCTGCAAATCTTCGTCGGTGTAAAGCCGGGTGTTGCCCTCTGTGCGCGACGGCTTCAGCAGCCCCTCACGCTCGTAAAGCCGCAACGTCTGCGGATGGATGCCATACATTTCGGCGACCGCCGAAATCATGTACGCGCCCTTGGATTTGCGTTTCGTCATCGATCGAAGGATCCTTCGCTCCGCTCAGGATTTCGCCAGCGGGCTCAGACGCCCGCTATACAGCTCAATTTACAACAAAAACACGTTGGCCACGGATCGCCACAGATCCCCACGGATCAGGAAAACCAACCCGTGAAAATCCGCGCAAATCCGTGGCCAATGAAGTTTATGCCGCCGGCTCTGTCTTTTGCCCCTGCACTGTCCATCCCTGCGGCTTCAGCGCATGATTCACAAAATACGCCACGAACCCGGCCGCCATCAGAATCATGCCAAAAGCAAACGAACTCATCCCCAACACTGATTCATGCTCGCTGCGAATCACCGAGAATCCCAGCAACAGCATCGGCGGAATCCCCAGAGCAAATGCCCCAAGCAATCCCCCCGGCACCCGGAACGGCCGCGGCAGCTTCGGCTCGCGCAAGCGCAGCACGGCCAGAGCCGCAAACTCCAGCAGCAGGCTCGCCCCATAAAGAAGGATGTCCAGCGTCACCAGCCGAGCGAATCCCAGCCCCAGGCACATCGCCCATCCGATCGCCAGCGCCACAATCGCCACCCACGGTGCTCGCGATTTCTTGTGCAGCTTGCCGAAGATTCCCGGCAGCATCCCATCCTGTGCCATGGCCAGCGGCAGACGAGAATAGCTCATGACTAGAGCATTAAACATCCCGAAGCCGCTGATCATGCCTCCCAGTACAACCCCGACCCTTAGCAGCGGCCCACCGAGTAGTCCGGCGATATCGGCCCACGATCCCGTCTCCCACGCCGTCGGCTTCAGCCCAGTCATCCACATGGCTGCAAACGGCAGCACATAGCTCACGGCCACAATGCCGACCGCAACCAGCATCGCGCGCGGATAAGTCCGCTGCGGGCGCTCAACTTCGGTCGCGATGGTCGAAGCGTTGTCCCATCCCATGTAATTCCACATGCAGATGAGCAGGCCGCCGAGAATGTCTACGGTAGAGGTAGTAGGTTTCGTGACGGCATTAGCGAGCGCACCGAACTTAAACGGCGCAAGCAGCACAACCGCCACGAACGGCGCCGACAGCGCCAAAAAGAGCCACAGGGAAGTCAGGGAAACAACTTTGACTCCCGCAATATTCAACAGAGCGCACACGACCACCACTCCCAACGCAACCCACCATCCCCGATTGTTCGCTTGGAACCACGGGAACATCCGCGTCAGGTAGGCGACAAACAGCGTCGGGTAAATCGCCATATCGAAAATCGACGCCACCAGCGACAGCCACGCCTCCTGAAATCCCCAGAAATTTCCCATCGCCCGCCGCACCCAGGCGTAGTAGCCGCCCTCAAAGGGCAGCGCGCTCGAAAGCTCGCCAATCATGAACGCGGTCGGCAGGCTCCAGAGCAGCGGCGTGAGCAGCAAAATCAGAATGCCTCGCCCGTAGCCGGCGCCATGAATAATGTCTTCGGTGCCGTAGGTTCCGCCCGACACCATAAAGAAGGTGGCAGCGACTAGAGGCCACAAGGTGAGCCTGACGAATTTATTGCGGTTGGGAACTGCGGCAAGAGGTTGGGAATTTGCGGGTTGTCGACGCGGGGCGCTAGCGGTGGCCAATTTCGATGGCTTCCTCCTCGAGCGACTCACTCTCAGCTACTCCGCAGCGTGGCTGGTTGTTCGTCTATCTAGCGTGCTCGAGCTTTCCGGTTGGTTTAGATTCCGGAAATTCCGCTGGAGTTAGTTCGCA
>JASIKQ010000016.1 GCA_030049565.1 Candidatus Sulfotelmatobacter sp. | reverse complement strand
AGTTCGCTGGGGCATCTGGTCCGGCCATTCTGTGACCGCTACGGGCCGGGCGGCGCAGGTTCCGGCAGGCGACCATCAGCCCGCGCCTGACGCCGATCTCACCGCTTTCGACAAGCTACTGATCAGCCTGGGATTGGCGGAAGCTCCCGAGTCTCCCCCGGAAAAGGGCAAGCCAGACATTCAAGTTTGGGTGGACTTGCACACCGCTCTCTACTATTGCCCCGGCGCCGATCTTTACCGCAAGACCGCAAAGGGCAAGTTGACCACGCAGCGCGAGGCGCAGTTGGATCAGTTCGAGCCCGCCAATCGCAAACCTTGTGAATGACGGGCGCGCCACTCACCGAAAACCAAGGCACTTCATCGAGTGATTGGTTCCACACACGTTCGCTGTCCGGTCAGGCGCTCGCTGCCCCGTCCTTTTTCGAAATAAGTCGGCGAACGAGGTGGCCCTTCCACATCCACAATCCCGTCAGGACCATGATCGGAAAGAAGACAAACCGAGCAGGGGTGGCGTACTGCGGAAGTTTGTCAAACGGACTGTAAATATAACCGTATATCGGAATGCTAACGACGATGTGAATCCAGCGAAGGATTGTACGTTGGGTCGCATTATTCATGATGGTCTTGCCTTTCAGGGTGGTTTCGACGGCCCTGAGGGCGGGCTGCTGCAGGGTCGATTCCATGGGGTTATTTCTCCTCTTCTTCTTTAAGCTATGTTTCAAGGCTTCGGGGCGTTGGTCTTCCAACCGGGGGCCTCAACGCCGAATTGCTTTGCGTACTCCGCCACCAATCGCTGCCAGGCGCCGAACTTCATCGCTTCGGCGCCGACGATACGGCCGATGGGATTTCCGCCAAGCAAGCGATTTAGAACATCAAGTGAAATGTGCCAGCCAGCGGCACCCCACGTGACGAAGCGCCGATCGATGCTGTGCCACAGCGTCAGGCGCGTACCGCTGCCGAGCGGCTCGAGTTCCCATCGGATATCGCCATACTCGAGCACCCTGGGCGCCTCGGCACGTGTTACTTTTGTTGCAAGTGGGGTGGGATTTCCCACCCAGGTGAGATTCAGCGTTCCGACCGTGCCCAGGCTGGCATCAACCACAAAGGGCGCCCACTCGCGCAATTGCGCCGGGTCGGTGAGCGCCTGCCAGACTTTTTCCGGCGAGTGGCGCAGCTCTCGGACCAGAATCAGCGTCCACTTGTCTCCCTCTTTTCGCACTTGCGCCCCGCTTGCGGGACCCGGATCGTATTGCTCGAGTCGTGTCATCTCTTAGGCTCCGCTCTCGTGAAATCTTCCACCCAATTCGTTTCCCAGCTTTTGCCGCCGTCCGCCGAAAAAGACTGCTCGCCATGGAATGCCTTCTCCGTAACGTTGGAAAACACGAAGTGAAGGTCGATCATTTTGCCGTGGAAGAGTTCCCGGTCCGAAAATTGGCCGCGGCCGTTCTCGAACCGCCCGACCATTGGGGTGCCTAGAGTTCCATCGTCGCTGGTGGCAAAATAAACCCTCCAGCGTTCGGATCCCGGATCGTATAGGCGCAGGCTTAGGCCTCGATTCGTCCTGATGGACCACCAAGTTCCAGTTCGAGAAGATTGCCCCGGCCATTCCAAACTTTTCGAACGTGAGCCGTGCCGTCAAACTGTACCCAGTCGTTGGATCCGGTCAGGGGGTGTAGCAAGCGCCGTAGGTGCACCCTCCAATCTCCGATTTCCCAGTCAAAATCGTGCTGATGGTCAACCTGAGAGTTGGTGTCTTTTTCCCCCCGCGCAGTCTGTTTGTCTTGAGCCTTCGTCGTTAGCGAGAGTAGCAGACCTAGAATCACCATCAGCTGAATCTTTCTCATTTGAGCTCCGTTAAGTTCAATGTCACCCTACCAGCGCTTCAGTTCCGTGAGCTGAATCAAATTGCCGCAGGTGTCCTTCACCGTAGCGATCTTCGAGGCCGTCACGTCCGTGGGTGGCATGGTGAACTCGGCACCCCGCGCTTTCATGCGCTCGTAATCGGCCTGCACGTCGTCGGTGAAAAACATGGACGCGGGCTGGTTTTGCTGAAACATCGCCTGCTGATACGCTTTGGCGGCAGGGTTATTGTTTAGCGCCAGCTGCAGCTCCGTACCGTCTGGATCCTCGGGCGAGGCCACCGTCAGCCAACGGTATGGACCATTGCTGAGGTCGGACTTCTTCACGAAGCCGAGCACTTCGGTGTAGAAGCGCAGTGCTTTGTCCTGATCGTCCACATATACGCTGGTCACTTTGATTTTCATTTCTTTTCTCCTTTGTCAGTTCGCGGTTTTGGCCGCGCCATCTTCTTCTTTTTCGCTGCTGTTGATTCTTTAGTCGGGAAGCGATCCATGCGGTCGAGGTAACGTTCGAGAGCATCCATGTGAGCGGACCAGAACCGCCGGAATTGGGCCAGCCAGTCATCGACCTCTTTAAATGGTTCAGGCTTCAGCCGGTAGAGACGGCGCTGAGCGTCCACTGTGGATTCCACGAAACCGGCCTCGCGCAGCACTCGCAGGTGCTTTGACACGCTCGGCTGCGGCATATGAAGTTGACGCTCGATCTCTCCCACCGACTGTGGTGACGAGACCAGGACGCTCAATATCGCCCGGCGGTTCGGCTCCGCAATGATTTCGAAGACTGACTCCATGTCTTTTATATACTCCAATAGGCATATACGTGTCAAGGCATATTAAGCGAGCCGGCTTGGTCGCTCCGGGCTATAGCGCCCACGGCGAACGCGATTACCGTGATTTCGATGGATACGACGCAAGCCAGAATGGCGAAGTGCTTCGGCGGATTCAGCAGAGGTTTTGGAGATCTTTACTTTGTCGTTCCGCCGGTCACAAGCAACGTCGACTGGGGGCACCGCGTTTATATCCGGGCAATTTTCCGCCCACCTGCATGTATTCCCCTATATTTGTTGCGGGAATGGCATCGCCCGGCACGCCTGTATTTGACAACCTTCGTTTTGGGTAGTGCAATCCTAGAGAGAGTCCTTTTCCCGGAGAGCGCCATTGACGTACCCCGAGGACGACGCCAAGTCTAAGAGTGTTCCTGACCCTGAAATGAATCCGCTCCGCAACCCACTTCTGGCGGCGAACATGGGGCGATGGGCGGAGGTCTACTTCACCACTCCGCCAGAAAAGCGCGCGGAGGCAATTGCGGCGCTGATTCGAGAATTGGAGACGCAGCCGGCTTCGCCGGCTACGAATCCTGTTGCCGTAAACCCTGAACTCGCCAATGAATCCAAGGGTGTGCTACTCGCATCCCCGCCTGAGCAGCCATGCTCACCATTGAATCAGGCTCCGGTCACTTCCGAGCCTTCGTCCTTCCCCGTCGTGGAGGGTTCTGCTGCTACGGATGCGACCATCTGCGTTGCTTGTGGGCACATCAGTCCAGGCGGTCAAAGATTTTGTGGGATGTGCGGATCGCCACTGGAAATTTTACCCGGCATAGATGAGCGTTACCCTGAGCCTGCCCATGAACCGTTGAGGAGCGCGCCCGATTCATTCTTGGGTCTTTCCAGCGCATATTCGCCCGGGCCAGTTGCCAAAGTTGCTGTCGAGCCTGGCTGCGTAGATGAGCCGGAATTGTCGCCGTATGAGCGGAGTCTTCCCAGCTTTGCCGTGGAGCCTCCATCTATTTCTTACCGCTACCGCATGTATGTCGGCGCAGTTCTCGCCGTCGCTCTCGCTACGCTGATTTACGTTGCATGGCACGGGAAAAAGGTGCTTTCGGGGTCTACGCAATCGTTGTTGTCGACGGGAATGCCTGCGGCAGAACCCGCGCCGCCTGCGCCATCGCCGGCAGTATTGCCCTCGGACTCGACGAATCCAGCGGCGCCGAATGCCACAGCTCCGCCCGAGAACACTGAAGCAAATGCACCCGCGGCCTCCCCCGCTACGCCGGAAACCAATAGAGCGCAGCTACCCGCAACGGCTCCGCCCGAGAAGATCCCAGAACCAGGCAAAGAACCGAGGGAAAAACAGACCGCGGGAACTCCACACCAGCCGCCGCAGAATGAGCCCCGCGTTGCCAAACTTTCCCCTCGCCCGGAAGCGGCCCCTGCGAGCTCCACGACCGCTACTGGAGGG
>JASIKQ010000153.1 GCA_030049565.1 Candidatus Sulfotelmatobacter sp. | reverse complement strand
CCCGGCGCGGTTTTGTCCGTGGGATCGTGGCTTGGGCTTTCGTATTTACTAGGATTTTATTTTCGTCACTTCTCCAACTACGACCGTATTTACGGCACTTTGGGCGGATTCATCGTTTTCATGGTCTGGCTCTACTGGATATGGTTTGCTTTTCTAGTCGGAGCCGAGTTGAACGCCGAGCTGGCCAAGGAGAGCAGCGAGGGGGCGATACTGGCGAGAACTCCGCGGGAACCTTCGGAGCCGGAAGAGGATCAACTAGACCGGGCGGCGTAAGCCATTTTCGCAGGCAAGTTCAAAATCTTGTGTGCAAGCGCCCATCGACGGTCACTCCGCCAACCTGATCGCGAGTCACGGTAACAGACCAACGTTTGCTGATTCGGTAGTCGCCCTGAACTAGTTCTTGCCCGGGCTGCGAAACGTCGGTTGAGAAGGTGAATAGAAAATTCTTGGTGACGCGCTGCTGCAACGCAATGCGCGCCGACGGATTCTGATTAGTTCCGCCCAGCAGCGGATCAATCTGCAAACTGGAAAATCCCGCCAGTTTCTGGATGCCGCTGGTAACGCCGGTTCCGATGGCGCTTGCCGCTACCATGGCATCCGTGCTCTGACCAGCGCTCTGAGCTGCCGCTTCCGAAGTCGTATTGCCGAATGCAATCAGATGGATGACATCCGCCGTCGCCAAAGGCGGGTCGGAAGAATAGGTAGTGGTAAGGCGATCGAGAGTGCCACGCAAGCCGATAGTTATGTTGTATTGCTCGACCGTGGTCGCCACGGAAACGTTGAGATCGGGATTGGTGCGACTCGGGTCGGCGAAAGTGATCACTCCCCGCTGTAGTTGATACCGATTGCCACGATAGAAGAGTTCTCCCGAAGTCAGCTCGGTTCTTCCTGTAACGACCGGATTGGCCGCCGTTCCCGCAACATTTAGATCGAGGCTACCCTCAACACTTACTTGCGAACTGGTCGCGCTCAAATTTTGCTTCGATTGCAGCGACACGTTCAGTTTGACAGTGTCGGCAAATCCTGGCTGCGCCGGCGCGACATTGCTGCTGAACTGATCGCCAAATGTGGAAAGATCAAAGTCGGAAGTGAAAGAAAGGGAGTCGACCAGCACGCGTCCGCTAAGCGACGATGCTTGCATATTGCCGCTCAAGGCAAGATTGCCGTCGAGAACGGTTCTTAAACCGGCGGGGTAGCGAAGGCGAATCGATTTGCCCTGCATCGCCAATGTGAATTGGAGCTTCGGGCGGTAAGTAATACCGCCGCCGAGCGACACATCTCCGCTGCCGACATGAGCGGTCATCCCGGAAATTTGCACGCGGTCGTTATCGATGTTGAGAGTGCCGTTTAACTTGTCAATGCCCAATGGGACTTCGGTCGTGGACACGGCAACATCCTGGATGCGGACTTGTCCTTGAATGGAGGGCGACTTGAGCGATCCTGCAGCGTGTACGTCGAGTGCAAGCCTGCCGGAGCTGTGCAAGTCGGGATCAAAGATGCGTGCAATCTGCATGTTGATCGATCCCTGTGCGGTAAGCGTGGGAGCGGCTGAACCGGCAAACGGAACGCTGCCTTGCACTTTGAGAGAAGTGTCTGTGCCGCGAATCTCGGCTGGTTGCAAAGTGAGAACCGAGTGCGCGTAATTAGCACGGATCGGTGCGGCAGCTGCAATCTGCAATCCCTGATAGGTGGCGTTCAGGATTGGAATTGTGACGTGAGCTTCCAGACGCGTTCTGTCTGTGAGTGGACCCTGTAGAGTGGCGTGCAGTTCGGTCTGTCCCTGAAATCCCTGCGGCACCGTGCTTGAAAAGCTGGCCAGCAGCGGACCGAGCGAGATGACATTCGTGTCTATCGATGCATCAGTCGGGTAGTTGCCGCTGAGGTCGACTTGGGCGCGGGCGTGTAAGCTGGCTTGCGAAAATTGAGAGTCGAGATTAAAGTTGGCGCGCTTATTTGCCAGCGCAAGATTTGCTTTGATGTCGCCAATCGAACTCTGCCGCACCTGAAGCTCCGGAATTTGAATCACGGCGCTGAGCTGCGGATTGTCGAGCGTGCCCTCGCCATTGGCGGAAGCGGAAAGCGTTCCCTTTACCTGAGTGGATTGCAACCTGCGAATTTTGTCGAGAACAACAGATGGCGCATCCAGCTTGACGCTGTAGACCCGAGTTTTCGGAGTATAGGTCAAATTGGCCGTTGCCGCGCCTGCGCTGGTGGCGAGGTTCAGATTCGAAGTTATAGATCCGTTTGCAGCCAGGAAGTTCAGCGCCAACGTGTGAATCGGCTCGCCGTAGGCGAGCGCGTTGGCGACACTGACCGATCCGGAGCCGGAGGGATTGAGCTGCGAACCGCTCACGAAAACGCGTGCCGAGAGATCTCCGCTGATGGGATACTGCACATTCGCCAGTTGCTGTAGTTCGGCAAGCGGCAGCCGCTGCACCGACAAGTTTGCGCGGATCGGATCGGCGGCAGCGTAGCTCCAGCCGCGCAGGGCAACTTTCGCGTCGAAGGAGGCGCGTCCCTGGCTCGCGTTTACCAGAGAGCCATTCGATACTGCGAGTTGCGACGGTCTCAACGTGAAAGACAACCCCGCGCTTCTCCAATCGCTGCCTTGAACGTGAAGATTCGCGGCACTCAGCCGACCGGAAACCTGCGGTCGCTGCATCGATCCCTGGATAGTTGCATCAACAGTGGCCGAACCTGAAACAGGCGGGCTAGTTTTTGCCGCTCCGAAGCTCTCAGCCAGCAATTCAAGCTGACGCAAATCATCTGCCTGCGCATGAACTCGCAGACTGGAGCGGTTGCTGAGTTCACCATCGGCTGTCAGCACTAGCGACGTTGCCTGGAGATGCGTTTGCCGCAGCGTTATCGTTTGGTTTGCGCCATCATAAAGCGCATGGATTACGGCATCGACCGGAATGATTGCCGAGTTTTTCTCCCCACTCTTCGCGCCGCCACGAATGGTCAAGTCTGCGCGCGCATGAATGCCGCCAATGCTGCCGCTCCATGCGGCATCGGCTGTGCCATTGAGGGTTCCTGCTACGCTAGCCTGCTCGAGGCGCGCTTGCCGAATCGATTGCTGGGCAGCACGCAGCGAAACGTTGTGAAGGACGGCACGAATCCGCGAAAGCGGGGTCGCATCAAGATTGCGTATCTCCGCTTCGCCACTGATTCGCCCACCGAGCGTATCTGCCTTGACCTCGCTTGCACGAAGATTGGCATCGGCCAGCGCATAATGTGCGCTTAAGGAGCGAATCGCTACCGCTGCCTCCGGCGACA
>JASIKQ010000152.1 GCA_030049565.1 Candidatus Sulfotelmatobacter sp. | reverse complement strand
TAATCGCCGCGTAGGTCATGAACTCATGCAGCGGCATGAGCTTCGCAAGATATCCCACTTCGAGGTAGGACGAGTAGCGGCGCGTGCCCCCAGCCATGCCCAGATAGTGCATCGGCATGAAGATCGCGTAGGTGCCGATCAGCGTGATGAAGAAGTGAACGCGTCCCCAGAATTCATTCATCATGCGCCCGAACATTTTCGGAACCCAATAATAGGTCGCGGCGAACATGCCGAAGATCGCGGCCACGCCCATAATCAAGTGGAAGTGGCCGACAACGAAATACGTATCGTGCAACTGAATGTCGAGTACCGGCTGCGCGAGGAACGGTCCGCTCAATCCGCCGGAAACGAATAGCGACACAAAGCCGATGGCGTAGAGCATCGGTGTCTTAAATCGAATTCGGCCCTTCAACATAGTGCCCAGCCAGTTAAACGTCTTGATGGCCGAGGGTACGCCGATGCACATGGTAAGAATCGAGAAGGCAAACGCCGAGTACGGGCTCATGCCGCTCATGAACATGTGGTGGCCCCACACCATGAAGCCAAAAAATCCGATGGCAAGCATGGCGTAGACCATGGCTTTGTAGCCGAAGATCGGCTTGCGCGAGAAAGTCGAGAGAACCTGCGAGGTCACGCCCATACCCGGCAGAATCGCGATGTAGACCTCGGGATGTCCGAAGAACCAAAACAAGTGCTGCCAGAGCAGCGGCGAGCCGCCCTTGTGGCCCAGCTGCACTCCGTTCACAACCACGAGCGGAACGTAAAAACTGGTTCCCAGATTGCGATCGAGCAGCAGCAGAATGCCTGCTGACAGCAGCACTCCGAAGGCGAGCAGGCCGAGCATCGCGGTAATGAACCATGACCAGCAGGTCAGCGGCATGCGCATCAGCTTCATGCCCTTGGCGCGCATGTCGAGCGTGGTGGTCAGGAAATTCAGTGCGCCCAGCAGGGACGCGATACAAAAGATCGCGATGCTTGTGATCCAGAGATCTGCTCCCAAGCCTTCACCCGGGCCGGCCGATTGCACTGCGCTCAGCGGCGGATATCCTGTCCATCCATGCAGCGGTGCGCCGCCTGGGACGAAGAACGCAGCCAGCAAGACGATGAAAGCCACAAACGTCGTCCAGAACGAAAGCATGTTCAGGACAGGAAACGCCATATCAGGCGCGCCAATCTGAATCGGCAGGAAATAATTTCCGAATCCGCCCTGCGGCGCCGTGGTCAGCACAAAGAACACCATGATGGTGCCGTGCATGGTCAACAGCGCAGTGTAGGTCTCGGGCTTGATCTCGCCGATCAGCGGAAGCACTGCATTTGGCCAATACAGGTGAATGCGCATCAGCAGGGAGAGAATCATCCCCACCCACACCGCCGTGAGCGCCAGAAAGAAGTATTGAAGTCCGATGACTTTGTGATCGAGGCTGAAAATATACTTTCGAATGAACCCCTGCGGAGCAGCGTGTGCGTGAACGGTTGCCGTGGTTGCCATTTACTGTTTCTCCGCCTCCCGTGCGGCCATCCATTTATCGAAATCGTCCTGGCTGACGACGTGAACCATGCCGTGCATTTTGTAATGACCCAGGCCGCAGAGTTCGGCGCACGCAATTTCATACTCGCCGATCTGAGTGGGTGTGAGGTGCATGCGAATCATGAGACCGGGCACCGCGTCCTGCTTGAATCGCAGCGAAGGCACAAAGAAGCTGTGAATCACATCGACCGAACGCAACGTCAGATCGACTTCGCGATCGACGGGAAGATATAAGGTGCCGGTGACGACGTCGTCTTTCGCCGCTGGGTCGGAAGTGTTCAGTCCTACGGCGCCTTCGCCGCCAGCGGAGGGGTCCATCAATTTGGGACTGGTCGCACCGTACTTGCCATCGGGCCCGGGATAGCGGAAGTACCAGGCGAACTGCATGCCCGTGACTTCGACCTGCACCGACCCCGGCTTGGCCGGTTCCCAGCGATTGGCCGCCCATACGGGATAGCCCATGAGATTAAGGCCGATAAAGAGTACGGTCGTCAGGGCGGTCCAAATGATCTCGAGTTTCACATTGCCGTGCGAGTAGGCAACGGGCGGAGCTGAGGGCCGGTCGCGGTATTTCCACGCGAAGTAGCCCAGCGCCACCTGCGCCGCGACGAAAATAATTCCCATCAGAATAAAGGTGAGGGTGAATTGTCCGTCGATGAATCCTGCGGCGGCAGAAGCGCCTGTAGGCAGCCACCAGGTTTTGGCGGCGAAGAAGTATGTGCTGATGAAAGTGATCAGCCAGATCACAACCAGTAACGCGAGACCCATCCCCCAAACCCTCCCCAGACGAACGGCAGACGAAGCTCTTATGGGATTACCGCGCCCCACAGCGCAAGCAACGCGCGAGTTTACCACAGGTGTTAACCAAAAATGCAAGTGAGTTGCTGAGGAAAAATACTTAAAGACGACGAAAATTGTGCACGATTTGGTTCAGAAAGTAGGCATCGTCGGGACCGGAGCTGGCTGGTTCGCGACCAGATCTACAAACACAAACTGATCGCGCACCACAGTTTCCCCCACTGAAACCGTCAGGGCAGCCTGGAACATTGGGCCCGCGTAAACAAATGAGTGGAACTCGCCGCGCTCGCCGCAGGGATCAACGGATTCGGGCAAGTCGGCGAGCAATGCGTCATCGAACTCCCGCCCTATAAAGCGCGGCTCTAATTGTTTGGTATCGATGCACGTCAACTTGGCGCGCACGCCGGCGGCAATCATCTCCCGCGCCAAAGCGCGCGTGGGCAGGCCCCACACTGGAAAAATCGGCTCCAGGCCAGTGCCATGCAGTTGCCTCACCCGATAAGCGCGCACATCCTCGAGAAACAGGTCGCCGAACGCGATACCTTCGATTCCGTCGTGCACCGCCTTCGCGCAGGTTTGGGCCATGAGCGCTTCATATTGCTCATTCGAGCACGGCCAGGGCAAGGGAACCGACCAGAGAGGCAAGCTTGCCGCTGCGGCCTGCTTCTGTACCAACTCACGCCGCACCGCGTGCATCGCCACCCGGTTGGCAGCCTCATTGAAAGTAGTCAGCAGACCAATAACTTCGTATTCGCGACGCTTTCGCAGGATGTGCAGGCTCCATGCACTGTCTTTCCCGCTGCTCCAGGATAAGAGAATGCGCTTCATGATTTGAATTATGCCGGATGCGGCCGGGCGTGGTGTTCAGATTGTGGGAGAAATATGTTCAGAGCAAATCTACGGATGGAAGTTGAGTTGGTAGACCAGGTCTTGCTCATGGTTAGATTTCGCGGGCAGGAGTTCCCGCGCCACATCGACCGGCGCCATCGCAACCCCCACGCGCAATGTCTGCCCCACAAAAGCTCCCTGGCCTCAGGCTTCCTCTTGTGGCCGCATTTTTCCGGTTCGCAGATAGCGGTTATGCCAGCCCAGTGATTCGCCGAGCAGATGCGGCGTATGTTTGCCGTAGGAGAGCCGCTCGGCGCGATCAAGATAATCCTTCAGCAGGGGCTTGTACTCCGGACTGGAGCATTTTTCGATGATCAGGTGCGCGCGCTGGCGGGGCGAAAGGCCGCGCAGGTCGGCCAGGCCGTGCTCGGTGACGATCACTTGCGCGTCGTGCTCGGTGTGGTCGACGTGCGAAACCATGGGCACGATGGTGGAGATGCCGCCATGCTGAGCGGTCGAAGGCGCCATGAAAATCGAGAGGTAGCCATTACGAGCGAAGTCGCCGGAGCCGCCAATGCCATTCTGGATGCGCGAGCCCATTACGTGCGTCGAGTTCACGTTACCGTAAATGTCAGCTTCAATCATGCCGTTCATGGCGATCACGCCCAGCCGGCGGATGATTTCGGGATGATTGGAGATATCCTGCGAGCGCAGCACGATGCGTTCCCGGTAACTGGCCATATCGGCATTCACTTCTTCCAGTTTCTCCGGGCTGAGTGAAAATGCGGTCGCGGAAATCGAGGTCAGCTTGCCCGATTTCAGCAGCAAGACCATCCCGTCTTGAATCACTTCGGTATAGGCGGTCAATCCATCAAAGCTTCCCTCCGCAAGTCCAAAAAGAACTGCATTGGCAATGTTGCCCACGCCGGATTGCAGCGGCAGCAGACTCGAAGGCATGCGTCCTTTCTGCACTTCCCAGTTAAGAAATTCGAGAATATGTCCGGCGATGCGTCGCGAGGCTTCATCGGGAGCTTTGAAGGGGCTGTTACGGTCGGGAGAATTGGTGAGCACGACGGCAACCACCTTCCTCTCGGGAATTTCGAGATAAGGCGTGCCGATGCGCTGCCCGGGATGCACCAGTGGAATCGGCCCGCGATTCGGCGGCGGTTGCAGACCGTAATAAAGATCGTGCATGCCTTCCAGTTCGGCTGGCTGCCACGAATTGACTTCGAGAATTACGCGTTCCGCATACTCGACCCAGGTTTTGTTATTGCCGATCGATGAACTCGGCACCAGCCGGCCATCTTCGAGCACGGCGGTTACTTCGATCAGCGCCACATCGAGCTTGCCCAGAAATCCGTATTCGACAAACTGCGCTACGTGACTGAGATGGATATCCATATACTCCATCTCGCCGGCATTGATGCGCTTGCGGGTTTCGGGATCCGATTGGTAGGGAAGGCGCAGATTAATTCCGC
>JASIKQ010000151.1 GCA_030049565.1 Candidatus Sulfotelmatobacter sp. | reverse complement strand
CAGGACAAGCTGGCGGAAATCCAAAACATCCTGCACGAAACCATTACCGGCAACCGCATTGTCAAGGCCTTCAATACCGAGAAGTGGGAGATCAACCGTTTTCGCAACGCCGCTCGCCGGCTGTTTCGCGCCAACCTTCGCTCGGTCGCCGCTTACGCCATCAGCTCGCCGTTGATGGACATCGTCGGCGTTGTCGGCATCGCCATGTTGCTGTTGTTAGGCCGGGATCGCATCGTACACGGCCAGATGACGCCGGGCATTTTCGTAGCCTTCATCACCGCCGTTTTCAGCCTCTACAATCCGGTGCGCAAGTTCGCTCTTTTTAATAACAACTTCCAGCAGGCGTTAGGCGCCTCGAGCGAGATATTCAGGTTCATGGACATCAAAGATGACGTCCGTGAAAAGCCGCACGCACACCGCTTATCAGCGTTTTCGAAGACCGTCGAGTTTGATCACGTGAGCTTCACCTACGGCGGCGAGAACGAAGAAGCTCGCGGAGTTCTGCACGATATCAACCTCAAGGTACAGCGCGGCGAAGTCGTGGCCATCGTCGGTTCCAGCGGCTCCGGCAAGAGCACGCTGGTTCATCTGATTCCGCGCTTCTTCGACGTTACGCTTGGCCGACTGCTCATCGATGGCAATGATGTCCGTGACGTAACCCTCGCCTCATTGCGGGCGCAGATCGGCATAGTGACTCAGGACACAGTCTTATTCAATGACACGGTTCGCAACAACATCGCCTACGGCCAGCCCCACGTGCCGCTGAAAGAAGTCGAAGCGGCCGCGCGCGCCGCGCTGGCTCACGATTTCATCACGGCCCTGCCTGTGGGTTACGATGAAGTGATCGGCGAGCGGGGCATACGGCTTTCCGGCGGCGAGCGCCAGCGCATCGCTATTGCGCGCGCGATTCTGAAGAACGCCCCGATTTTAATTCTCGACGAGGCTACATCGGCTCTCGACAGCGAATCGGAAGCTCTCGTGCAATCCGCGCTGCATAATCTGATGAATGGCCGCACCGTCTTCGTGATTGCGCACCGTCTTTCCACCGTGCGCCGCGCCGACCGCATCGTGGTGATCGAAAATGGCGCTATTGCCGACATTGGCGCGCACGAGGATTTGATGAGCAGGCTGGGCACTTACCGGCGTTTATACGATTTGCAGTTCGCAGACTTCGAGCCGAAGCTGGAAGCGGCGCAGCCGGGTTAAGAAAATTTCTCATGCCACTTCGATCCATGACGGGTTTCGCGCAGGTAAAGGGCGAACTCGCGTCTGAAAGCCAGACCGGAACTTCTCTCGCTTCCTCTCCGGCTCAGAACGACGGACACCTGACTTTCTCGCTGTCGTTGAAATCTGTAAATCATCGTTTTTTGGACTTGCACTTCCGCTTGCCCTCGGGCTCGGATTCGCTCGAGATGCAGCTTCGCCGTCTGCTCAAGGAAAAAATCGCGCGCGGTCATGTGGAAGTTACGCTCAACCTTGGCCGTGGCAGCGAAACTCTGGCGCTGAATCGGCCCCTGGTGAGCGCCTACATCGCGGCGTTTCGGACCGCAGCCGGAGAGTTTGGCATTCCTGCCGAACCTGACCTTAACGCCATCCTCCGCTTACCCGGAGCGCTCGACGACGCCAGCGAACCGGACGCTGCCGCTCTCGAATCGGCCGTGATGGCGCGGGCTGGCGAAGTGCTCGATCATCTCAATCAAATGCGCGAGCATGAGGGCCGCACCATCGAGCAGGAACTTCGCCAGCGAATGAATCATTTGCGGGAGGCCGTCAAAAGTGTCCAGTTTCAGCGCCGCAACATGTTACAAACCTATATGGAACGTTTGCAGTCGCGTATCCAGGAACTGCTCGGCGCAAGCGCCGACCGCGAGCGCATGATGCAGGAAGCCGCATTGCTCGTCGACCGCAGCGACATTCAGGAAGAAATCGTCCGCCTCGAAAACCACATTCAGCATTTTCTCGGCCTGCTCGATCAACACGGCGAGGTCGGGAAGAAGCTTGATTTTCTCTTGCAGGAAATGAACCGCGAAGCCAACACTCTCCTCTCGAAAACCTCCGGCCTGGCCGGAGAGGCGCTTAAAATTACGGAAGCCGGCCTGGTCATGAAAGCCGAGATTGAAAAATCACGCGAGCAGGTACAGAACCTGGAATGAGTTCTTCCCCGCACAAGCCTCTGGTATATATAATCTCGGCCCCGTCGGGCTCAGGCAAGTCGACGCTGGTAAACGAGTTGTTGAAGTCAGTGCGCGACCTTGATTTCTCCATCTCCTATACGACCCGCGCTCCCCGCGGCAGCGAGCAGAATGGGAGGCAGTATTTTTTCGTTTCGCGCTCCGAGTTCGAGAAAATGGTTCGCGACGGCGAGTTTCTGGAACATGCCGAAGTATTTGGAAATTACTACGGAACCGCGCGACGCTTCCTGCGAGATGCGGAGTACAAGGGCCACGATCTTCTGCTCGACATTGATGTACAGGGGGCGGAGCAGATTCAGCGCAAGCTCCCCGAGGCCATCAGCATCTTCATTCTTCCGCCCGATCGAAAGACGCTGGAGGAACGTTTGCGCAGGCGCAGCGAAGATCGCGAGGATGTCATCCAGCGCCGCCTGCTCACCGCCAGCCGCGAGATTCAGAATTACGGGCGCTACAACTACATCCTGATCAACGATCGATTGCCGGAGTCGATCGAAGTGCTGCGCGCAATCGTCTGGTCCGAGCGCGGGCATCGCGCTGATCGGCCCTCGACCGATGAACCTACCGGAACCATGGCGATCGCCGATCGCTGCCGTCTGGCCAATATTGGCGAACGCCTGAAGCCGATTCTGGCCTCGTTTGAGTTGCCGGTCGAATCAGGGACGGGATAGTCTTCCGTAACCTCTTGGCAAGTTGCAGGCCAGCGAAACTTCGGGTTTCATGGGACAATATTGGGGCCAGCTTTGGCGGCGCGGGGGAGCTACCAGCCGCACCAACTTTCGGCAATCAAAAACGGGATGTCCCAGTAAACGGGGGAGAGATTATGAAATTGATCGAAGGTTTCGATAGCAACTACCGTTACATTCTGGTCGCCGCTCGTCGTGCCCGCCAACTGCAATCGGGGGCGCCGCCGGTAGTGACGACCAACTCGCGCAAACCTTGCCGCATCGCGCAGGATGAAATCCGCGCCGGCAAGGTGAAATGGGAGATTCCCGAAACCCGCAGCCCCGTCGAGCAAGCCACCGAAGTTCTGGATAAGGCCTTCGGCGAAGCGTAGTCCGGGCGAGTACGGGTTCGCGTCAAGACCCTTCGAGCCCGCCCCTGAGCGAAATCGGATGGGCGCTCCAAGGCAAAACCCGTCGCGCCCTTTAGGCGCTATTGTCCCATGCTATGAAAATCGCTCTCGGAGTCAGCGGCGGCATCGCGGCCTATAAATCAGCCGAGATCGTTCGCCTTCTGCAAGACCGCGGCATCCGTGTGCAAGTCATCATGACCCGTGCCGCCCAAGAGTTTGTCCGCCCGCTCACCTTCGCCGCGCTCTCCGGCGACAAAGTCATCACTGAGATGTTCCCGCGCGATGGAGAGCAACCTGCCAACATCGACTCCGCCATCGAGCATATTGCAGTGGCGCAGTCCATCGACGCCCTCCTGGTCGCTCCGGCCACGGCTGACGTCCTCGCTCACTTCGCGCAAGGCTTCGCCAGCGACTTCCTCACCACACTTTATCTCGCCACCACTGCTCCCGTCGTAGTGGCCCCGGCGATGAATGTGAATATGTGGAATCATCCCGCGACGCAGGCGAACTTGGAGATACTTCGCAAGCGTGGCGTGAAGATTGTCGAACCGGGTTCAGGATACCTGGCCTGTGGCATGACCGGCTCTGGCCGCCTTGCCGAAAACGAATGCATCGTTGCCGCAGTTCTCGAAGCGCTTGGGGCAGGGCAGGATCTCGCGGGCGAAACCGTACTCATCACTGCGGGGCCGACGCGGGAGAAGATCGACCCTGCGCGTTATCTCACCAACCGCTCCAGCGGACGCATGGGTTACGTCATGGCCGAAGCCGCACTTCGCCGGGGTGCGCGCGTTCTTCTGGTGAGCGGACCGACCGCGCTCACCCCTCCGGGCGCTGCGGAACTCACGCGCGTGGAATCCGCCGAGCAGATGCGCGAAGCCGTACTCAGGCTCTTGCCTGAGTCGACCATCGTGATCAAGGCCGCTGCCGTATCTGATTATCGCGCCCAGTCAGCTTCTCCGCAGAAGATCAAGCGGAAAGGACCGATGACGCTGGAACTCGAGCCCACGGCTGACATCCTCAAGGAGATCTCTTCCCGCAAGCAATTGCAGATTGTCATCGGTTTCGCCGCGGAAACCGAGAATGCCCTCGAAAACGCCCGCCAGAAACTCGCCTCCAAACGACTCGACGCCATCGTCGTCAACGACGTTTCCCGCGAAGGCATCGGCTTCGATTCCGAGCGCAACGAAGTGACCATCATTACGCACGATGAAGTCATCGACGTGCCCGAGACGACTAAGTGGGAAGTCGCCCAGCGAGTGCTCGAGCAGGTGGTGCGAATACGCGAGCGCCGCAAATCGCCGGTAAAAGCCTGAGGGCATTCCTAATCATGAGCGTAGCGTCTGCGGCTTTTTGCTTGCAGCTGTCTCCGAGTCTTTCGCGTCATGCAATTCCTGCGGTCTTGCTGCGCATTCTTCGCCGCGGGGCAGATGCCGTTTCCACGCGATTGCGTCCCGCGGCTTTGGCG
>JASIKQ010000150.1 GCA_030049565.1 Candidatus Sulfotelmatobacter sp. | reverse complement strand
CGCAACAACGCTGGTGGCATCGAAGGCGGCGTCTCCAACGGCGAAGAAATCCGGGTGCGCGGGTATCTGAAGCCGATTTCGACGCTTCGCCGCCCATTGCAGTCGGTCGATTTCGCGACGCGGCAACCGGTCAGCGCGGCCTACGAGCGCTCCGACGTTTGTGTCGTGCCAGCCGCGGGAGTCGCCGGCGAAGCGATGGTCGCGCTTACTCTCGCGCGCTGCGCACTCGAAAAATTCGGCGGCGACTCCATGGAAGAACTTCTGCGCAACTTCCGCGGCTACTGCCAGCAATTGAAAGATTACTGATGATCTACCCGATCGTAAAATTCGGCGATCCCGTTCTGGAAAAACCAGCTCAGCCAGTCAGCGTGTTCGACGAAGAACTGAAGAAGCTGATCGAGGACATGTTCGAATCGATGTACGCGGCCAAAGGCGTGGGGTTGGCGGCGCCGCAGATCGGGATATCACGCCGCATTGCCGTGGTCGATGTCACTTTCAAAGAAGATCCCGCGGCTAAGCTGGTTCTGATCAATCCGGAAATTATTCATAAAGAAGGGCGCCACGCGCAGAGTGAGGGCTGCCTGAGCATCCCAGAATTTCGCGAAAATGTGACGCGCGCCAGAATTGCCACCATTCGCGCCCAGGACGCGACGGGAAAATTTTTTGAGAAAACCGGCGACGATTTGCTGGCTCGGGCCTTTCAGCATGAAACCGACCATCTCAATGGCAAGCTTTATCTCAGCCACATCAGCGTGCTCAAGCGCGATCTGATCAAGCGCAAAATTCGCAAAATGGTGAAGGCGGGAGAATGGTAGAAAATTGAGTAATTGAGCGATTGAGTCATTGAGCGATTGAACCAGCGAAGGGGTTTTCAAATCCCCGATCACTCACTCGCCCAATCACTCAATGGCCCAAGCGCTCACTCTGGTTTTCTGCGGCACACCTCGCTTTGCCGTGCCCACGCTCGACCGCCTGATTGAAGCCGGATTCCACGTGCGGCTCGTGGTCACGCAGCCCGACCGCCCCAGCGGGCGCGGATTGGAGTCCGTCCCTTCCCCCGTTAAACAACGCGCGCTGGAATTGAACCTGCCGATTGTCCAGCCCGAGCGCATCAAGAACAACGAGGAATTCCGAATTCAACTCACCGTGCTCAACCCCGACGCCATCATCGTAGTTGGCTACGGCCGCATCATCCCGCCGTGGATGCTCGATCTTCCTCCGCTCGGCAATATCAACCTTCACGCCTCGCTTCTGCCCAAATACCGGGGCGCGGCGCCCATTCAATGGGCGATTGCGAACGGTGAAAGCGTTACCGGCGTCAGCACAATGAAGATCGACGCCGGCCTCGACACCGGTGACATCCTCTTGCAGAAAGAATTTCCCATCGTCCCTAACGACACCGCGGAAACGCTCGCCCCCAAGCTCGCGAATGTGGGGGCCGGTCTTATGATCGCAACGCTGCGCGGATTAAAGGATGGAAACATTCATCCCCGCCCGCAAGATCACACACAATCGACGCTCGCTCCGATCCTCAAAAGAGAAGATGGACGAATTGACTTTTCGCGACCAGCCGCAGAAATCGTGAACCGCCTGCGCGGATTTCAACCCTGGCCTGGCGCTTACACCAAATTTCGCGGCAAGAATCTGCAAGTTTGGAAGGCGGCCGCGCTCGACGAGCACGTGCCTCCGGCCGAACTCAGCGTAAGAGGAGAGCTCCTGCTCGCAGGCGCTGCCAAGAATACGACGCTTGAAATCCTCGAACTCCAACTGGAGGGGAAAAAGCGCTCTGCTGCTGCCGATTTCATCCGAGGTTATCACGTGCAACCCGGCGAAAAGCTGGGCGCGTAATGTCCTTCATTATTTTCTTCATCTGGGATTTGGTGTGGGATTCAGACTGGATGCGCTCATACTAAGGAATCGTGAAACTCGAAACCCCCATTCCGCACCGCGCGGTTTCGCCGGCACGCGCCGCCGCGTTCGACATCCTGGTGCGCATTGAGCGCGAGTCCTCCTACGCATCGGAGCTTCTTCACTCCCGTAGCTGTAATCGGTTAAGCGCAGTCGATCACGCGCTCACCACCGAGCTGGTGATGGGTGTTCTACGCTGGCATTCATTGCTCGATTCAAAAATCGCAGCGATCTCCAACCAATCCACCACCAAGGTTGATGTTGAAGTTCTCGTAGCGCTTCGCCTCGGCGCCTATCAGCTCGGCTGGTTGACTCGCATTCCTGCTCACGCCGCGATCAACGAAAGTGTCGAACTGGTCAAGCGCGCACGCAAGCGCTCGGCAGCGTCTTTCGTAAACGCGGTGCTGCGCAAGACGTCGCGGGAGGCGCAGGCTGCCGCCGCCGCGATCAACGGCGGGTCCGTGCAAGAGCTCGCTGCCACTAGCGCGCATCCTATCTGGTTAGTCGAGCGTTGGACCAACTCCTATGGCCTCGCAGCCGCCGCCCGCATTTGCCGCTATAACCAATCACCTCCGGCGACGACAATTCGCCTGCGGCAAACTAAACGAAAACCCGGCCGCGCAATTGAAGACCAACTCCACTCCGAAGATATCGAACTTGCTCCTGGAGCATTGCTTTCTTCCGCTCGTCGAGTTCTGCGCGGCGATATCACCAGAACCTCCGTTTTCCGCGATGGCCTATGCGTGATTCAGGATGAAGCCTCGCAACTCGTGGCCATATTGCTCGGACATGGATTGCGCATTCTCGATTGCTGCGCCGCTCCCGGCGGAAAGAGCGGATTGATTGCAGAGAACAATCCGAACTCTGATATGGTAGCCGTCGAATTGCATCCGCATCGTGCGCGCTTATTGCGCAAACTGCTGAACAATCCTGCCGGTAACGCTGAGTCCAGCAACATTCGCGTGGTATCGGCTGACGCATGCCATCTGCCCTTCTGCACGGAATTTGACCGCGTTCTCGCCGACGTCCCCTGTTCCGGCACCGGCACTGTCGCGCGTAATCCCGAGATCAAATGGCGGCTGGCTCCTGAAGATCTCAATGATCTGCAAGCGCGACAACTCGCCATTTTGCGCTCAACCATGAACCAGGCGAGCTTGGGCGGTCGCGTCGTTTATTCCACTTGTTCGCTAGAGAAAGAAGAAAATGAAGACGTCATTGAACAGGCGATGAAGGAAGATTCATCGTTCCGCGTTGTCGATTGCAATAAGGAGCTTACCCGTCTCCAGCACCAAGGCGTTCTGATCTGGCCTGGCCCTCCTTCACTCATTCGTGGCCCCTACCTTCGCACTCTTTCCGGAGTGCAGCCCTGCGATGGTTTCTTTGCGGCGATTCTCGAAAAGGCCTCAACGCGAAAGTAACTCAGTTATCGCACCTCGAAAGTTATGGTTGCGCCGGCAATGATTTTTTGCCCGGCCGCCGGCGTCTGAGCCACGATCACGCTCGCGGGCGAAGGCTGAACTGGAGATGGAGGCGCAGAAACCACCAGATTCGCGCCTGCTGGAGG
Source organism: Candidatus Sulfotelmatobacter sp. (assembly GCA_030049565.1). GTDB lineage: Bacteria > Acidobacteriota > Terriglobia > Terriglobales > Acidobacteriaceae > Sulfotelmatobacter. The sequence continues at coordinate 531 of JASIKQ010000150.1, read as the reverse complement.
CGCGGGAGCCGGCGCCATGCTCACGTTGCCCAACTTAAAACCCGCGTCCTGCAATGTGCGACTGGCACTCCCCAGCGGCTGGCCGACGAAGTTCGGCATCACATAGGCATCCGGGTCTGGCGTAACGCTCACCAACAGGCTGGTGCGCGGCGCTGCCACTGCGCTCGCGTTCGCCGGCGGACTTTGCGCCAGCACTTCGTCGGCCGGCGTACCGGGCCACTGCATCTCGGCGATCGAAGCCACATCCAAACCGCGCCGGCGGATATTCCACTCCGCGGCACGCTCACTTTCTTTGGTTACATCAGGAATGGCCACGCGCTGCCGCCCCATGCTCTGCGCCGCCCGCACCTGCCATCCGCGGCGTACTTTGGTTCCGGCAGGCGGAAGCTGAATCATGATCTGGCCTTCGGCAATCTGCGAGCTGTAGTATTGCCGTTCGATCTCCAATTGCAAGCCGGCGTTGGCAAGTTCGCGTTCCGCCTCTCCCGGCGTCATACCAATGATCGCGGGCACTTGCACTTCCTGCCCATG
>JASIKQ010000149.1 GCA_030049565.1 Candidatus Sulfotelmatobacter sp. | reverse complement strand
GGGCTCTGACGCTCAGATCATCATCGAGCTCATCGGCGGCTTGAATCCGGCCGAGCAAATTGTGCGCGGGGCTCTCGATGCGGGCAAGGCCGTCGTGACCGCGAACAAGCAACTGATCGCGCGCCACGGTCCGGACCTGCTGCAACTGGCGGCGAGCCGCGGTTGCGCTCTGGAATTCGGCGCGTCGGTGGCGGGAGGAGTGCCCGTTCTTCCCGCGCTGCGCACGGGGTTGAGCGGGGACCGGCTGCATGGAATCGCGGGAATCCTGAATGGCACGTGCAACTACATTCTCAGCCGCATCGAAAGCGCGCGCATTCCATTCAGTCAGGCGCTTGAGGAGGCCCAGGCGCTTGGTTATGCGGAGGCGGATGCCAGCGAAGATCTCGATGGCGGCGATGCGCGCGCCAAATTGGCGATTCTGGCGCTGGCAGGTTTGCACGCGCATGTTTCAGCCAATGACATTCGCGCGCGCACGATTCGCACGGTGGATGCGGTCGATTTCGATTATGCGGCGGAGTTGGGCTGCACAATCCGCCAAATTTCGCGCGCCAAACTGAAAGATGAAACGCTCTATGCCGAGGTTGGTCCTAGCCTTGTTCCCGCGGCGTCTCCTTTCGGCCGGGTGCAAAAGAATCTCAATCTGGTTTTGACATCCGGGGAATACGGCGGTGATATGGCTTTTCTAGGCGCGGGAGCGGGAGGAGATCCCACGGCCGTGGCTGTGGTTTCGGATCTGATGTTTGTGGCGGAGGGCCTCGCGGCCGGTAAGCGCGCGCCTCGGCCGCTGCAACTCACATTACCGACGGTGAGTTGTGATTTTGAGACGCCCTGGTATTTGCGCCTGGTGGTGAATGATCAACCGGGAATCATTGCGGGGTTGGCCGCGATTCTGTCGGCGCATAGTTTGAACATTGACGCCGTCTTGCAAAAGCCGGGCTTCGACAAAAATACTTTACCTTTCGTCATCACTCTCGAGCCCTGCCGCGACGCGCAGTTACAGCCGGCGCTACAGGAAATGTCGGCGCTGCCGTTCACACTGCGGCCCTGCCTCAGCCTGCCGATTCTGCGGTAGACAAAACGTAAATTATCCATGGGGCGATACTGGTCTCATTGACCCACGCATAACCCTCGTCGCCGTTCGCCAGCGGAGCCAGCATCTGAATCACTTTTAAACCAGCTTGGCGATAAAGCTTCCGATATGACTCGTCAGTACACACGATGTCTTCCACCGGCCTGCGATCCCGGTGGTCCGTGACTACAATTCTCACGACGTCGCCGCTGCGCGCCTTCCGATTCTCTGGAAAATCTTTTGTGCTGAACGAAGCCCATTCGTGCGTATAGATCTCTGGAGAGGAAACAATGCTGACAATGATTCCGCTCGAAACCAGGAGTCTGCGCAGATCACAGAGAATCATTATTTTCCTGGGTTGAGGAATATTGTCGAAGTGAAAGCAGAAAAAATCAGATCAAATGCACGATTGGCGAACTGGCTAAGGTTATCTTCCGGGACAAGGCGATAATCGCCCTCAGGATCGGCAGTACGGGCGAGCCGTAACATATCTTCCGAGATGTCAACCCCCGTGGCAGGAAAACCGAGTTGCCGCAACAGCCGCGTCGAACGGCCAGTTCCACAGCCGAAGTCGAGCGCTCTTTTTCCGGCCACATGTTCGGAGATGATCGCAGGCACGTCGCGGAATGCGAGGTAGTAAGTATTGCGGAACTCCAGCGTAGCGTAGGCGCTGGCACGAGTGACATCTTCGTAGCAATTGACGAAGCCCATCGGAGCACGCTCCAGTTTACGCCCACAAGGTTACATTTCCGCGTTGCGCTCTCAGAATTTCTCGCGCAAGGTTGCGCTCATTCGGCCAAAGAAAACTGTTAGGATGACAAGTCAACGATCTTGAAAAATTGCTGCGCTTCCTCTTGAAGGAAAACAATCTCCATGAAATATCGCAAGCTTGGCCGCACCGGATTCGAGGTGAGCGAGATCGCCTATGGATTGTGGGGAATGAGCGGGTGGAGTGGATCCGACGATCAGCAATCGCTCGCCTCTCTGCAACTCTCGATCGATGCGGGGTGCAATTTCTTTGACACGGCCTGGGCTTATGGCGAGGGCAAGAGCGATGGCCTGCTGGGCGAGATCATGGCGCGGAATCCGAAGAAGCGATTATATGCGGCGTCGAAGATTCCTCCAGCGAACAACCAATGGCCGGCGCTGCCGAAATATAAATATCACGATGTGTTTTCGCCCGAGCACGTTCTTAAGTACGCCGACCTGATCCGGAAAAAACTGCGAGTTGACCCGATCGATGTGCTGCAATTTCATGTTTGGGATGACGGCTGGACAGACCAACCGGACTTCCGATCGACTGTGGAAAAATTGAAAGATGGCGGCTGGATTCGTCATTTCGGACTGAGTTTAAACCGCTGGGAGCCGGAAAACGGAATCAAGGCGCTGCGCACCGGACTCGTCGATGTGGTGCAGGTGATCTACAACATTTTTGATCAGGCGCCGGAGGATGAGCTCTTTCCTGTTTGCCAGGAACTCAATGTTGGCGTGATTGCGCGCGTGCCGCTCGATGAAGGCAGCCTTGGCGGCAAGATGACGCGGGATACACGCTTTCCGAAGAGGGACTGGCGCTCGGCATATTTTGGTCCGGAAAATCTGGGCAAGACGATCGAGCGGGTAGAAAAATTGAAGAAGATTGTGCCCGAAGGCATGAGTCTGCCGGAGATGGCGTTGCGCTTCATTCTTTCGCATCCTGCCGTCAGCACCACGATTGTGGGCATGCGCAAGGGAGAGCACGTTCGGGAAAATGTTGCAGCTAGCGATGCGGGACCGCTCGATGCGGCACTGTTGGCCGAACTGAAACATTATCGCTGGGACCGCACGCCGACGCCGTGGTCCGATTGAAGCTGATTTTCTCCAGCTCTCCGCGCGGTTTAATATTCTTGAACGGTCTCACCAGCACTATACAAATGTTGGAGTCCGATTTATGTTTACTCACATGCTGCGTCCTCAGGTAAGGGTGGTAGCGCTGACATTTTTGGCTTTACTCGCGCTTTCTCATCCAGATGTAGTGTATGGGCAGAATTCTCGCGGGTCGGTGCGCGGCATAGTTCAGGATGCGGGCGGAGCACGCGTTGCCTCGGCCAAAGTGGCTATCCAATTGTCCGGTTCCTCGTTGCGCCGTGAAACTATTAGTTCAGGTCAAGGCGAGTTTCGCATCGACGATCTTCTGCCCGGCACCTATCGTGTGTCGATCACCGCTCCCGGATTTGCACCGGCGGAGTCTCAGATCGATGTCGCGGTAGCTACCGTTCGCGATATCAACGTCACCATGAAGGCGGCCTCAGTGCGTCAAACGGTACTGGTGCAAGGGGAAAATTCTTCGATTACTACGGAGGCCATCGACACCTCGAGCGCGGTGCGCGGAGGCGTGGTTGAAAGCCAGGACCTCGAAACCATGCCGCTGCCCGCGCGCAGCTTTGCCAATATCGCGTATCTTGTGCCCGGGACGGAGCCGGTTGAGCCTTCTGATCCTACCAAGGCGCGCATCACAGCGGTTTCAACCGGCGGCAGTTCTGGCTTGAACAATGAGCTTTCGGTGGATGGCGCCGAAAACTCGGACGACTGGATAGGCGGTTTCCTGCAAAATTTCTCTCCCGATGGCGTTCAGGAGTTTGCCGTGCGTACCTCGAACGAAGATGCGGACACGGGCTGGACGACGGCTGGATCGGTGGTGATTACCACAAAACATGGAACGAATGACTGGCACGGCGACGCTGCTTTTTTTGATCGTGCTGCCGCGCTGAATGCGCGCTTTCCCATCGAAAACCCCGCCGAGACGTGCACAAACGGAGTTTGCGTCCACAATCCCAAACAGCCATTCTCGCGCCAGAATTACGTCGGGACGCTCGGCGGCCCGGTCGCGAAAAATAAGGCGTGGTTCTTTACGTCGTTTGAGAATGTGCACGAAAACGCCAG
>JASIKQ010000148.1 GCA_030049565.1 Candidatus Sulfotelmatobacter sp. | reverse complement strand
TTAAGGTATGTCCGCTTTCGAGGCGGATCGTTTCAACCGCTCACGCACCTCTCCGCGTCGGACGACCTATTCAAAATGTGGAGATCCTTCGCGCAAAATCGCGCTCAGGATTTCGCCTACGTGCTTCCGGCTTCGCTGTCGCTCAACCTCACGCCCGCTAAACGCCTCAACTACCGACGGCTTTGAAAGAACATTTGCAATAACCCTGCGCAACGGCCGGCGAGCACGCCGCCGCGAACTTCCAGTTTGTGATTCAATTGCGGATGATTCAGCACCTGCATCACGGAGTGTACCGCTCCCGCCTTGGGATCATCCGCGCCGTATATGATGCGCTGAATGCGGGCGTGAACCATGGCGCCGGCGCACATCGGGCACGGCTCAATTGTAACAAACAGATCGCAGCCGGAAAGACGGTGGTTGCCCAAGGATGCGCCGGCCTCGCGCAGCGCGATGATTTCGGCGTGGGCCGTGGGATCGGAATCGGTAATGTTGCGATTCCAGCCGCGGCCGACAATTTTTCCCTGGCAAATGACCACTGCGCCTACTGGCACTTCGCCCGCCTCGAGGGCGCGTTGCGCCGAGCGTAGAGCTTCTTCCATCCATAGTTCGTCGTTGGTTCCCGCAGGGCAGGCGCTTTCGCTTTGCTCAGGGCGAGCTGAAAGCGGCCGCTGGTCGTTGTGCGTTGGCACGGCGGGAGTACCGCATTAGGGTATCACTCACGCGGGAGAGGATCAGAGAAAGCGGAGCACTTCGCGCACCACTTCCGGCACCACGGCTCGAACCACGGCCGGCAGGACAATAGTAACGAGCGGGTAGGCGAGGGCGAGCACCGCTATGGTGAAAATCGCCGATGCGCGCGGTGCCAACTTGGCGAGATAGGCTCGCATAACGTCCTCGTTGGTAATGGATACGGATGCCCCGGCGAAAAGTTCCCGGCCGAATGCGTTGCCGCTCAATAGCGGCGCGGTTACCGGTAGTCACCTCTTAAGACCGACCTGGAATATCAGACGGCTGGTAATAAAAAGGGTTAATCGGATTTTCTGGTTCGGCCGGCGGGTGAGACGATGATCGCAGTGGCTCAGTTTGAAAAGGAAGCGAGCCAAACTCGCCCGTTCGGTCGCTTGCGCTCTCTCAGGGCAGGCTCCGTGGTAGCGCGAGGCTCGCCCAGATTCCCTTCGACTTCACTCAGGGCAGGCTTTCGCTGCCCAAAATACGCTCGCTCGGAATGACATCCAAGCAGAGCCACTACCGGGATGGCCTACTGGCACGCGGCCATGACGGGTGTTATTCTTGGGACCATGGGGATGCCGAATCTGCTGCGCAAGATCTTTCTGCTTGACCTTTTGCAGGGATTGAAGGTCACGTTCCGTTATCAGGATCCGAAAGAGATTTATACCGAGCAGTATCCGCTGGAGAGGCCGCAGGTGGCCGAGCGCTACCGGGGCGCTCCGCGGCTGAACGTGAATCCCGATACCGATGAGACGATGTGCATCGCCTGCGACTTGTGTGCGCTGGCGTGTCCCGAGCATCTCATCGTGGTTTCGAGCGCGCGCAACGAGCAAACCCGCCGCAAAGAACTGACCAACTTTACTTATGATCTGAGCCGCTGCATGTTCTGCGGCCTGTGCGAAGATGCGTGTCCCGTGGACGCCCTCGAACTGACGCAAGATTTCGAGCTTGCCAGTTACAGCCGCGAAGGCTGGATCTGGGACCGGGAGACGCTGGAAAAAGGCCCGCAGCCGACGCAGTACAAGAAATAAGCTGGTTTCCCTCCTCGAGTCTCCAGCTGCGACTCATGCATCTTTTACCCGATACGGCTACCTAATCGCTTTCGGACAGATAAGGCATCCTCCGGATATTATGGTTCCGCCTCCGCCCCCACACTTGCGCTTATGGATTTCTTTAGCCCGCGCCAGCGAGGAATTGCCAGAGATTTCAAGGCTGGAGGCCTAAGAATATGTCGTTCGGAAAGCTTACGTTGTTGTCAGTGATTCTGTGCTGCGCAAGCTGGGTGGTGGCGCAGGCCGCACCCGGAGGCGGAGCAGCGCCAGCGGGCCGAGGAACTGCGGGACAGGCGACGCCCGGCCAAACGACTCCGGGAGCGCCGCCCACGGGAAATACGGGAACGCCGCCGACGGGAAGTCAGACTGCTCCGCCGACAGGACAGACGCCGCAAACCAACCCGACTAATCCCAACACACCGCAAACAAACCCAAACAATCCCAATACAACCGAAACGCAACCGCAAACCAATCCGGATAATGCCATGCCGGGAAGCACGCCAAATACGACGGCAACCCCCGGCGAGACTACCAATCCAGGAACATCGCCCAACGGAGGAGCGAACAATCCGGGTAATCCGAATCCAGGATCGAACCCCGGGATGCAAAATCCAGGGTCGAATCCGGACAGGGCCAATCCAGGATCGAATCCTGGAACTACGAATCCGGGCTCTACCACTCCGCCGCCCAGCAGTCCGTCTGGTCCGGGAAGGTAGGTACAGGTGATTTCGAGCAAGCGGGCCCATTTTGGCCCGCTTTTTCCCCCCAAAAACTGCCTCGACTCGTATCAGTGCACTGATCAAGCGAGGATCAACGGTTGCTGCTGCGTCATGCAATGCAGGGTGCCAAATCCCCACACGAGATCACCAGAATAAATGGGTACAACTTCGCGGGTTGGAAATACGGTTGCCAGCGTGTTTAGGGCGATGCCGTCGTTGGGGTCGTTGAAGACTGGCACAAGCACGATTCCATTGGCGATGTAGAAATTGGCGTAGCTCGCAGGAAGGCGGCGCTTTTCGAAGAATACGGGGCGTGGCATCGGGATTTCGATGACGTTGAGCGGTTTGCCATCCTGATCGCATGCGGCGTGCAGGCGACGAAAGTTTTCGCGCAGAGACGCATGATTCGTGTCCTTGCGATTGCTTTCGATCATAGTCACGACCGTGTCTGGGCTGACGAAACGGGCAAGATCGTCAACGTGGCCGTGGGTATCGTCGCCGGAGATTCCTTTGCCGAGCCAGATTACATTTGATGCCCCGAGGTAGTCGGCAAAAATCTTTTCATAATCGTTGCGCGACACGCCCGGGTTGCGTCGCTGGATTTTACTGAGAAGGCATTCTTCAGTGGTGAGCAGAGTACCGCGTCCGTTGACGTCGATGGAGCCGCCTTCGAGAACGATGCGGCTTTGGCGATGCATTGGGATGATTTTTTGCGCGCGAGCGGCATCGGCCATCAAGGAAGCAACTTTTTCATCGCGGCGGTAATTGGAATATTTGGCCCAGGCGTTAAAGCGGAAGTTGAGGGCTAGACCCTTAGGGGCTGAAACCCTCATCTCTTTGGGCGCCGCATTGGCACGAGTAAACTCGTGCCCTTCCCGGGTTATGAAAATGCAGCCGGAGTCGCGCAGCCAGACGCGGTCGGTGGGCCATCGGTGAAAGCGAATATTGGTTGAGAAGGCATTCGCCCGCACCAGCAGTTTTCTGACTTGGCGCTCAGATGCTGGATCGTTGACGATCAATTCGACGCGTTCATGTCGGCCGAGATTGCGGATGATCTCCGCATAGACCCAGGGAATCGGCTCGAACTTTCCCGGCCAGTCGCCATGATAATGCGGCCAAGCGAGCCAGGTGGCGGCATGCGGTTCGCATTCGGCCGGCATGCGATAACCCAGCTGGCCAGGACTGCGGTGCGACGGAGCGGTTGTTAAAGTATTACTTGAAGGTTGGCGGCGAGGCGTCGTCACGGGGATTTAGCGCGCATCCAGCAGGCGGTTAGTAATCGGTCCGTAGGCGTCTATTCTGCGGTCGCGCAGGAAAGGCCAGTTGCGGCGGATTTCTTCCAGAGCCTTCAGGTCAACGTCGCCTACGATGATTTCTTCGCGATCGCTCGAACCCTCCGCCAGCACGCGGCCAAACGGGTCGCAGAAAAACGAGGCACCCCAGAATTCGAGTCCCTGGCCGGGCGCCGACTTGCCGCGAACGTTGCCGGTCTCGAAGCCTACGCGATTGACGACAGCCACATAAACTCCGTTGGCGATGGCGTGGGCGCGCTGAATGGTGCGCCAGGCGTCATGCTGGGCTGCGCCGAATTCGGCTTTCTCGGCGGGATGCCAGCCAATCGCCGTGGGATAAAACAGCACGTTCGCGCCTTGCAGCGCGGTCAGGCGTGCGCCCTCGGGGAACCATTGATCCCAGCAGACCAAAGTTCCCAGCCGGCCAACGTTCGTATCGAGCGCACGGAAGCCCAGATCGCCGGGGGTGAAATAGAACTTTTCGTAATACAGCGGATCGTCGGGAATGTGCATCTTGCGGTAGAGGCCTCGCAGAGAGCCGTCGGCATCGAAGATTGCCGCGGTGTTGTGGTAAACGCCGGGCGCGCGCTTCTCGAACAACGAGGCAATAAGCACAATGCCATGCTGGCGGGCGGCCTTGGCGAGCTGCTCGCTGGATGGTCCGGGAATCGGCTCAGCTAAGTCGAACAGGGAATGATCTTCGCGCTGGCAGAAGTATTGCGCTTCGAACAGCTCAGGCAGGCAGACCACTTTGGCGCCGCGCCGGGCGGCATCGGCGACGCGTTCGAGAGCCTTCTGAAGATTTTGCTCTGGCTCGGGGCCACAAGACATCTGCACCAGGGCCACACGATATTTATCCGGCAGCGGGCTCATCGTCTGGTGATCAATATAGCATCTGAAAGACAGCTCTCAGCTTTCAGCTATCGGCCATCAGCAAAACAGTTAGCGGCTGCGTCGATGAGCCGCAAATGCACGCGTCGGGCGCGGATTTCCGGCGACCAGATGCTCCCGCCGCTGGATGACTTCTTCGGAAGGCAGCGCCCCAAGAATGGCCTCGGTGGCCGCTTCTGCATGCATAGACTCACTTTGCACCAGATCGAGCAGGAAATCTACGGCGGCATCTTGACGAGTGTAACGCGCGGGGTCCGTAGTTGAAAGATTGCGGTTTATACGAAGCCGTGCAGAGGTATAGCGGGTTCCTGTAGAGTATTTTGTCGGAGCGTTCTTGGGAGGTGCACCGTGAAAGACGGAAATCATGCCAAGGGTCACCAGCCGCCGCTGCATTCCGGCGAAGGCAAGGATCGTCATCTGCACAATCCCATTGAAGACCGGCTCACGCCGCTGGAGCCGCTCGATCTGAGCAAGATAAAGAGCATTGACGATCTGGTGCGGGCGATGGCCAAAACGGCATTCACCGGGCGGCAACTAGGGGAAGCGGCGGATGTTCTGGAGGCGATGGCCCGCGACGAAGATTGTTTTGTTGTCATGACGCTGTCGGGCGCCATGACCGTGGCCAAGCAAGGGCTAGTGGTGACGGAGTTGATTGATCGCGGCATCGTTAATGCCGTGGTTTCCACCGGGGCGCTTATGGCTCACGGCTTGGTCGAAGCTACCGGTCGCGCTCATTTCCGCTACAACCCTCAAGTAACGGATGAAGAGTTGTACGAGCAGGGTTACAACCGGGTTTATGACACGCTCGAGCCAGAACAGAACCTGGACGACGTGGAAGAAGTGATGACCACGATCCTCGAGGGTTGGGACCACAATGAAGTCATGTGCTCGTACAAACTGAATCACGCGATTGGAGCGTACCTGGCACATAACGCGCGCGAGCAGCGGGGAATTTTGAAGTCGGCGCTCGAACAGGGTGTGCCGGTATTCGTGCCTGCATTTACCGATTCGGAGTTGGGGCTGGATACGGCATTGAGTAATCGTTTGCGGGAGTCCACGGGAAGACACAAAATTCGATTTGATCCATTTCTCGATCTCGAGCATTTTGCAGCGACGTTGCTGCGCCAGAAAAAACTCGGAATTATTACCATTGGCGGCGGTGTGCCGCGGAACTGGTCGCAGCAGTTTGGCCCCTTCTGCGAGTTGCGGCATCGGCGGCTGGGGGAAAACGTGCCTCTCAAGCGCTATCACTATGGCCTCCGCATTTGCCCCGAGCCGGTGTATTGGGGAGGGTTGTCGGGAAGTCCGTATAGCGAGGCGGTATCGTGGGGAAAGTTCGTGCCTCCGAGCGAGGGTGGAATGTTCGGGGAAGTTTTTGTGGACGCGACCGTAGGTTTACCGCTTATCGTCGCCGCGGTGCTGGAGCGGCTGGATAAGAAGGGAAACAGGGGGAGTAAGACGAAAAGCGCGGCGGCGCGGAAATAGTGAGTTCGTAGGGGGGCACGCATCTGTGTGTGTGCCGCATCGCGGCAGGATTACACAATTACGGCTTCAATCCCGCGCCGGGGGCTGGCGTTCGCAGTCAACCTGGGATAGCCCAAGTAGAAGACGAAAGTCGGCTGCCAGCTAGAATCCCCCGTAATTTCATTCAGAAGCGCGGCGCGGGATGCAGGCCGGTTCAGCGCCCGCTCATGGTCCACCATTTCCACGGCCTCGTTACACGGGCGTGCAGCTAAGCCACGGGCTGTCGCCAGCAGGTGAACGCGCTGCCAGATGCGGCCCGCCCGCAAACACTGTTCCTGGTCGTAGCGGTCGCGCACGGCGATGAATCCGATGAGGGGTGCGCTGAGCATCAGATTTGAGTATCCGTGCTTCTCGCTGTGCGAGCCAGCCCATGCCAGCATTCCTGGCGTCATCATCTTAACGATCGCGTCGGCGATGGGAGGCAGGCCGAAAGCGTCAATGGTCAAGCCATCGCGATGCTTCTGCACTTCGCTCCATTTCAATCGGACCCAGCGTTCGCTGCCCCGCTGGACGTTGGGATCGGAATAGATTTCATTATTGGCTGTTGCGCTGATTTCGACGATCTTTTTTCGATCGGCTTCGGTGGTGAACAAGAACAGTTTCGCATTGGCATCATCGGCCGGCAGACGACTGAGCGCATCCACGAACTCGGCCGGGATTGGCCGCTGCGGGTCGTACGGGCCGCGATTGGTATGCCGCCGCGGAATGGCG
>JASIKQ010000147.1 GCA_030049565.1 Candidatus Sulfotelmatobacter sp. | reverse complement strand
CACCAAGCGTGCCCGGTCAGCAGCATTGTTGAACTCCAGTCTGAAGTGCTCGAAGTTCTCCGGCGTTAGCGATGTGAGCGGAGGCTGGCCGGGCGGCGTTCCTTTCGACAGCCAGAGATACCAGACGACCAAGAGCACAGCAATGATCCCGATAAGCCGGAACACGTATTTGACTCGTCGCGTCAGCATGTCCTACCCGGCGATCAAACTCGCTATCAGTTGCGGGAAAAGGATGACGAGAAGGATGATCACGGCAGCGCTTCAAAAGAGGGCGATGCTCAATGTGCTTCGCTTTTGGCAGCGATTGCGCCGAACATACAACTGAACGAAGCCGACGACGAGCAGGATGCCTGAACTAGCGAGCAGCCAAGGGCGTAGTGCCTGCAAACGGACGCTGGCTCCCGCCAGCCCCACCGCTCCAAGGAAGGCGAAGGGCAAGCAGCACGCCAAAGTCGAGAGCGCGGCGATCACGGCTGCCACAGGCGTTGCTCGTTCTGCTACTCGCATGGGAATTTTCACCCCCTCCGTTTCGCTCTTGAAATCGCCATCCGCAGCGACTCTTCTGAAGGAACGCCGCTGCGGTCTGCATACAGCCGACAAGCAAGGCTGGGAGCAATCTTCTCGTGCTGTTCGACATCCTCACCGTTGATGCGGATGGTCGGCGAGCCGGGGAACAGGAGTGCTTTGGCTTGATCCCCGCCGCTTATCGGCACGCTGCGAATCTCAGCTTGCAACGATTGGGACTCTAAGACCGCCTGAAGTCTCTCGAGGGCAGGTTCGTAATTCGGACAGCCGGGAATGTACAGAATCTCGATCCTCATCGCGTTACTCCTGTAGCTTCTTCCAGCACCGGGCATGGACAGGCTGCATGACCCCGCCGATGGCTCAGTTCGCGGTTGCATTTTCGCAAGTCCGCTTCTAGCTCCCATTCCAGATGCCGTAGCTCTCGCATCTTTCCTCGCACATCGGCAAGTTTTGCCTTCAGCAACTCTCGAACCGATTCGCAGGCGTCCACTTTCCGCTCTCGAAGCTGGATCAGTTCTCCGACCTCGCGCAGGGAGAAGCCAAGTTCCTGCATTTGCCGGATGAAGCGAAGACGCTCGATGGCGTCTTCGGTGTATAGCCTGAATCGACCCGTAGTGCGGGTTGCCTTGGGCAGAAGCTTCCGCCGCTCGTAGAATCGGATCGCATCCACGGTCAACGCAGTACGTTCGGCAACCTCGCCAATTTGCATATCCCTGCTCCTCATGTCGCGGTTGGTCTGACTGACAAAATCATACAATCTGGAGCGTAGTCCAGAGTCAAGGGACGTTCGAGATGCCGCACAGGCGGTTCGCCAAGTCCACACGCCTGTGCTAGCCTTCCACTCTGAACGGAGGGCTGAATGCGAGAGAACAAGACCAAGGCTACGACTTCGAGCGTCAACGCGTACATTGAAGCCCTGACCGATCCGACGCGACGTTCCGACGCAAAGGAACTGGTTCAACTGATGCAACTGGCTTCCGGCGAAAAGCCGAAGATGTGGGGGGCATCTATTGTTGGCTTCGACGTGTATCACTACAGATATAGCAGTGGTCGTGAAGGGGACGTACCGCTTATTGGCTTTTCACCGCGTAAGGCTGCTAGCGTTCTGTACGGCATGCTGGATCACGGCCAGGCGAACGCCCTCTTGGCTAAACTCGGAAAACACACGACAGGAAAGGGGTGCCTGTACATCAAAAAGCTTTCGGATGTGGATAGGACGGTCCTTGAGACCCTAATCAGGAACGCGGTCGCCCGCTACCGTGCCCGCAAGGGCGTTTCGGGATTCTGAGCGTATTGCAAGCGATTCAACACTCAACTTGCATAGGCTAGCTTGCTACCGTGGGTGCTGTGGGCCCCGGTCTCGACCCGCAACGCCGTATTAAGTGAGCCCGCCCAAGTAAATGATAATGAGCATCTATGTCACACTCGGAATTTTCTTGCTGCTGGCAGCGCGTGGCGTGATCGAAGACAGCGTTCTGAACAGCCTGCTCTTAGCAGTGCAGAATGGAATCCGCGATTGGCACAAGGGCGGATGGACGCCAATGGGTCGATTAGCAACGCCTGCGGATGTGGGGAACGCTGCCCTGCTGTGCTCAGGCGCCGCGGGCTGGATCACGGGACAGCTAATCGACGTGGACGGTGGTGCTTCGCTTAGGGACGCGCATCTTCCGCAGGAGATTCAGCAGGCGGCACAGAAGCCCGCGAAGGCTGCATAAGGAGACGAGGTAAGGGTTTTGAGCATAATGATTCCATAAACAATGTCGGCTCCCCGCGGGGACCAGCTCGAGGCTTGAGGGTCCACCGTATTTTCAGACGTGCCAAACAGAACCGTGGGGAGGACTATGGCTTTTTGTGTGCTAGATCTGGTCTCGATACTGTTCCAAAACGATGCGAACCAATTGACTGCGTGTCCGGACTCCGGTCTTCGAGAAGAGCTGTTGGAGGGTGGATTTCACAGAGCCCTCGGAGACTCCAATCCTGTCGGCAATTTCCTTGTTCGCAAGACCGTCGAACACAAAAGAGAGCACCTGCCGCTCCCGTTCGGTGAATGGTCGACTTCCGCCCGTTTGTGATGCGGCAACTTCGTTCGTCAGGGCGCTGTTCAACTGCTCCTGATCAAGCCAAATCTTCCCAGCCATCACGTCACGAATGCCTTGTGCCAGCAAGGCAGCGGAGTCATGTTTGCGAAAGACGCCGGGAATCCCAGAGCGGATTAATTCTGACATCGCTCTCGCATCTATTCCGGCGGTCACGACAAGAATTTTTCCGTCGAATCCATGTTCCTTGGCCAGTCGGAGAAACTCTCGCCCATCGCCCTCACCGAGATCGAAGTCGAGGAGTACCAAGTCGATTTGCCGTCGGCGCAGGACTTGAAGAGCATCTTCAACCGTCCCGCAGTGGGCGACAACTTCGAATCCAGGCTCAACGCTGAGGAGCCTACTCACACTCTCCCGAAATAAAGCGTGGTCGTCCAATAACAAGATGTGAACCGTTTGTTCCGCAGTCTTACGCACTGACCGGCTCCTCGGTGGCAACATGCAAGGGCAAAACCACCGCGAAACAGGAACCTCCCGATCTTGGCTCGTAGGCGAGGTCGCCTCCGAAGCTGCGCATGATCGCACGGGAAACGTAAAGCCCGATACCGCTGGATTCCGCGCCGCGCTGAAATGGCCGGAAGAGTTGCTCGGGGGAAGCGACGCCACCGCCAGTATCCTCAAATCGAATTGCAACCCTTCCGCTCTCCTCACGGGCTGTGATGCTAAGGCGCTTTGTTTCGGAGGACATCATAGCGCGCTGGCTGTTCTTGGCCAGATTAAGGAAAACTTGTACGAGACCGTAGCGGTCGGCCCACACCAAGGGCAGCCGTTCCTGAGTATCCCAGCGCACGTTGATGTCCGACTCGTGGTAAGTGGTCTCGATTAGTATCCTCAACTCGTCAAGCACTGAAGTGAGTTCGACCGCCTCGCCGATCTGCGCTGGCGTGGAGCCCAATTCCAGTGCCGAGATGCGCTCCAAGCTCTGGATCAATCCGCCCAATGCCTGGAAGTCTTCGTTGGTTTCAAGCTCCTTGATCCGTGACAAGTTCTTATGGACCACCAGAACCGCGCCACTCAAGTTGCGAATTTCGTG
>JASIKQ010000146.1 GCA_030049565.1 Candidatus Sulfotelmatobacter sp. | reverse complement strand
GATGTGGTCAAGGAACTGAACGAAACGGCCAAAATTCCCTTCAAACGGATTGTCGAATTGATGGACTTGACTCCGAAATAGGTTGGACTTTGCCAGACTGGGAACCTGCCTCGCTGTTATTAGATGAACTAAATCGCAGGTGCGGCGCGGTTATGAGTTGATGACTCAGAAGCGCTGGCAGGACCCATAATATTGGGCTGCATTCACCCTTCAGGGCGATTGGAAATAGAGGTGGAGTGTCGTTTCGCTTCGTCATCGCTTCGCTAGTCTTCTAACACGAGAGGAGCGCAGATCTTAGGAAAATATCTGGCCCTGTTCGGACCTCCCTACTCCATACTCTGCATATGCCATCGACGCTGCTGTGTGCCGCCGGTCCCGTTGGTTGGGCGCGAGCGATTTCTTCTTGTCCGAGCCAAGCTACCGCCTGCCAAAACACTCGCGTTACCCACGCCCGCCTTCTCATGGAAGGCGATAGTTGAGGGAGGGATTTTGAGTAAAAACTGGGATGTTTCGTTACTTCGAATACGTTGGTTTGTTTGCAAACCCGTCAACATTGACAGGGAAGACGGGAATATCGCAATGTGTTCTGCGTCGAGGAAGCAGCCCACAACCAACAAAACTAAATAACGAGGTCCTCCCCAAAAGGTTTCATGAAGTAAGAAGCCTTTTCGAGATGCCCGGCGTCCCATGTTTTTTAATCTTGCGTGCCTAAGGATGCCAAAATGAAAATCTTTGTTACCGCGATAATCCCAGCCTTATTGAACTTTATCGTCGCCGCTGCGCGAATGAAAGGGAATGACGAACGGCCGCGCTGCCTGGTTCTGAATGTGAGAAACCGCTTCTGCCTCGTGATTACCTTCTTGGCTTGTTCCATGGCCTTCGTTTCGTCAGCGTCTGCGCAGACCACGCTAACGCCCTCGACGTTGTCCTTCGGCAGCCACGCCGTGGGCGTGGCAAGCATTTCAAAGACTGCCACATTCAAAAACACCCAGGCTGTGCCCGTGACCATAGTTAGCATAGCAATCGGCGGTGGGACTGCGCCAGGGGATTATGCGTGGGGCGGTAACTGCCCGATTAGCCCGAACAAGCTCGGTGCGAAAAAAAGCTGCAGCATCCCCGTCACATTCACGCCATCCGGCCTGGGAAGCCGAACGGCCATGCTGACCGTTACCGACAGCACGACCACAAGTCCGCAGTCAGTTAGCCTCACCGGGACGGGTACCTTGCCCGTTACGGTTGCCCCAACCAGTCTGACGTTTACCAGCCGCGTTGTGGGCACAACGAGCGCGACTGAGACAGTAACACTGACGAACCATCTGAACACATCTGTGCCCGTTTCGACGCCTGTCGTGAGCGGAGATTTCGCTGTGGCCAGCAACAACTGCGGCGCCAGCGTTGGCGCGGGACTGAACTGCGCTTTCGGGGTGACGTTCACACCTAGCGAGGTTGGTACTCGTTCAGGATCGCTCACAGTTAGCTACGACGCTTTGGGTAGTCCGAATCTGGTCGATCTGACCGGCACCGGCAATGTCATTGGCTTGAGGTCAATCACGGTGACTCCGGCCAATCCTTCAATCCCTCTGGGAGGCATGCAGCAATTCACCGCCACGGGTAAGTTCAAAAACGGGCTCGTGGAAAATTTGACGGCTGCGGTTGCCTGGAGCTCATCCATGCCGGGTGTAGCAACAATTACGGCCGGAGGTCTCGCCATCGGCGTCGGTGGCGGAATATCAAACATCACCGCAACCTTGAATGGCGTCAACTCTCCTGCGGTTGAGCTCACCGTCATTGCCCCCACTCTCCAGACTATCGTCGTGGCGAGTACGCAAGGCTCCACTACTCCCGCAACGCCCTCTCTGGCGAATGGTACGTCTGTGCAGTTATACGCTACCGGCGTCTACAGCAATAACAGTACGCAGGACTTAACAACACAAGTCTCCTGGTCCTCGAACTCCTCCGATGTTACGGTCAGCAATGTGGCAGGCAGTCAGGGTCTGGTGGCCGCCGCCGCCATCGGAACTGCCACAGTCAGCGCAACCTTGGGATCGGTCACCGGCAATGCATCGGTTACCGTGACCCCCGCCATTCTGCAGTCCATCGCCATCAGCCCGACGACAATCGCCACTTGGTATTTGGGGCAAACCCAGCAGTTCACCGCCACTGGCACATTCACTGACGGCACCATGCAAAACGTTACTGCTTCCGTGACCTGGAGCTCGAATAACAGCGCAGTGGCCACGATCGTCGCCTCTGGCACAAACGCCGGCCTCGCCACCAGCGTGGCCCAAGGCATGGTCACTATCTCCGCAGCCGCTCCCGGTAACATCACCGCGTCTACCTCGACTCTCACCGTGGGGCCTGCTGGACTCACCTCCATCACCATAACCCCGGCCAACCCATCCATTGCGCTGGGCACCACGCAGTCATTCACGGCCACTGGCAATTACACCGACGGCACCCATGCCGACCTCACCAATGCGGTCACCTGGACGGCTACGCCAGATCCCTCGGGAGCCGCCACCTTCAACGGCAACGTGGCGACAGCCACTGCTCAAGGAATCGTAACCGTTACCGCTACCTCTGCTTCCGGCCCCGCCGGAACTACACAGTTGACTATCACCGGTGCGGTACTCTCATCGATTGCCGTTACTCCCGCCACGGTCACGATCTATCAAGGCGCCAGCCAGCAGTTCAGCGCGACAGGAACCTTCTCCGATGGCACCATTCAAGACCTTACCGCCACCGCCAGTTGGAGCACTAGCAACGGGGCGGTAGCTACCATCAGTACATCGGGTGCAAGCGCAGGCTTGGCGACCAGCGTGGGCGGTGGAACGACGTCGATCTCCGCGGCCGTAGGCGCGATCATCAGCACGTCTACAGGAGGCGATGGTGTTCTGACAGTCGTGGGCATAACGTCAATCACCGTATCGCCGGCGGGCGTGTCTCTGGGCCTCAATGGGACACAGCAATTCACGGCAATGGCTACCTATAGCGACAACACGACCGCGGACGTCACCAACGCTGCGACGTGGACTTCATACAATCCCCAAGTGGTATCGGTTGGGACTTCTGGGACTACGTCCCCAACCACTCCAGGGTTAGCGACCGTACTCGTGGCCAACAACAGTGCAGTAGCCGTGACCGCCACTTTGGGGAATATCCCTCCGTTCGGGGCAACCAACACGGGGTGGGTGAGCGCCCTCTCATCGTTGCCGGTCGTTTGCACGACTGTAACCGTCGATATGCAGTTGCTTGTTGTGAATAACTCGACGGCCAACGGTGGGGCGGGATATGCCGACTTCCCGGCAATCCAACAGATTCTCAACTACGTCGGCACGCCTTACACGGTAGTTGATGCCAGCAGCGGCACGCTCCCCCCACTGTCGGACGGCGCCTGCCACGGTTACTTCCAGGGAGTGATTTACGCATTCGGTGACGACATTTACACGTGGAATCCTTACTCACTCGCCGCATCGTTAGCCAGCTACGAGTCATTCTTCGGAGTGCGACAACTGAACTGGAACACCGACCCAACACCTGATTTTGGGTTGAACTACTACACAGGCTACATTCCGGACACGGGTACAGACAGCGGCACCTTCACTCCCGCCAGCGTTCCGATCTTCTTCTATGCGAACACGGCAACGCCACTTGCAATATCCAATGCGTTCATCTATCTCACGACCCCAGATCCTCCGTCGGGCGGCACGGTGACTCCGCTCCTGGTGGATCCGTCTGGCAACACTCTATCGGCAATCACGCAGTTTCCCGATGGACGTCAATATCTTTCCCAGATGTTCGACAGTAACCAATATCTGACGCACGATCTTGTAGTCGCCTACGGCCTGCTCAACTGGGTCACGAATGGAGTCTTCCTTGGCGACTATCATGTATACGCTAGTCCGCAGGTAGACGACTTTTTTATCGATGACAGTGAATGGATACCGGGCACGAGCTGCGAGGATCCAATAACCCACGACCGCACCCCGCCTGACGCCTCCAACCTACCGGTTTTCCGGGTCAACGTGGCGGACATGGCGCAGGTCGTGAGCTGGCAAAATGGAATCCAAAGCGACCCATCCGGCTTATTTTCAAATTTCAAGCTAACCGTGGCCTTTAACGGTGTCGGCACAGCCGGGAATGGAGATTGGACTGGCCTGACCGCGCCCATTACGGCAACCTCCTCAACCAACAACTTAGCCACGTTTACGACAGCTGACTTTTCTGGTCTGCCCGGTACGCAAGTGACCGTGAGCGGTACAACCAACGGTGGTGAGGTATTCAACGGAACCTGGACCATTCTCTCGGTCACCTCGAGCAGTTCAACGACTCCGGCTACGACATGGTTCACGGCAACCGTCGCCGGCTCCGGAACTACGGCGCAACAAGCCGAGACTGGGACGGCCGCTGTCGCTGATGACCTGACTGCGAATCTGCAAAGCTATCAGGGGTCCTTTCACTGGATCAGCCACACTTTCGATCACCCCAATACCCTGAACAACATGGCCAAGTCCACTCGGGATGGCAATGGCGATGACATTGACTTGGAAGTACTCACCAACCTTTGGGTGGCTTCAAGCGGCGGCGTGAACCTGGATACCGATCCCAGTGACACTCTCGTGCAACTCACCTTTACCGACTTTAACCCGGCCAACATGGTGACTCCAGGGATAACAGGTCTCAATGATCCCAACGTGCCCGGTTATTTAAATGCGGATGACATCCAGAATGTAGTGACTGATACTTCTGTAATTGGCCAGCCCAACAATGGGCCCAACCCATCACCGAACGTCGGCATCGTGAACAGCTATGAGCCCGCTATTTACGAGGTGCCGCGACATCCCAATGACATCTACTACAACGTTGCTAACTGGAATGACGATCAAGCGGAATTCGACTGCATCTATTCGTACCCAACCCCGGACCCTCCGTTCAACACCTACACCGCACCCCAGATTCTCAACTTTGTTAGCTCAAGCTTCGTGAGCAATATGCTGATCGGCGACATGGATCCCGAGATGTTCCACCAACCCGACTTGCATTTCTCGGACAACTCAGCGGCTCTTGGGGTCCCATCTCCCTATGTTTCCTCGCTACTTACGGACACGTACAATCAGACGTTCTCCCTGTATAAGTCCCTGTATAACCTGCCGGTGCTTAGCCCAACTCTCGATCAGGCGGCGGTGTTGATGCAGAATCGGAATTCCTTCAACCAGTCTGCGGTGACGGCCAGCATCACCGGCTTCGGTTCCGCAAATCCTCAAATCACGATCATTATGCCAAGCGGTGCCTCTGTCTCGTCAGCGGTCATTCCCATCACGGGTTTGACCAGCACGGGGTCGGAGGTCTATGGCGGGCAGAACATCTCGCATCTCAACATGACACCGGGACTGACAATTACCCTGCCGCTGCAATAACAAAGAGCATTGGCATTAAGAAGCGTGTCAGCATCCGAGTTAAAAGGAGAATAAAAGTCAGCGCGCTGAACGGCTCCGAGAGAGCGACCCAGCTTGACTTTGGTTTCAGTGTCCCAAAATTCAGGCAGAACCGGAAATCGCAAAAAAATTCTGAAGAAAAAAATCGAGAAAAAATTTCAGAAAAAAGCGGTTCGCCGTGTCGAGGTTCGGTTATTAGCTGGCGAGCTAAGACAGTGAGGAGCCACGATCCAGAAACCTGGATCGCTGCCGCAGTTTTGAATTTTCGAACGGGAACCCCAGCGGGACGAAACTCAGAGTCCCGCAACAGAAGTGGCGGAATAGTATCGAAGCGGACGGAGACGGTCAAGACGAAAGATGTTGCACGTTTTTCCATCGCTTCCGATAACCGTCGCGAACACGCGATTTATCGACAATTGAGACGATTGCCTAGGAAGCTCTAGCAAACCTACCCGGTCTGTGAGTCTCAGGGCGAAGCTGGGAATCTTGTTGACAAAAAGCAATTTAGCGGACTAGGCGCGGCGCTATGACAAAGGAAGAGAAAGACGCAATGCTGCTCGTTGCCCAAACCGCCGAACGTCTGATGCACGAAAATATGTGTTTCAAGGCTATGCTTAAGGCGTTTTGCCTGAACCCTGATCGCCTTCCAGAATGGAAGGATTGGCTTGATCGCATGATGAAGGACAAGACACTTGAGGAGCCAATCCGCGAAAAATTTCAGCACATCTACTCTCAAATCGAGCTTTCTGTTGATCCGTCAGAGGCGTTGAGAGCACTTCTGCGAGACATTTCAATATCTGGCAAAGAGAACTAGCATTCTTAGTTTGTTGCGCGACGTTCGCCATAGAAGTACGTCCCCGTCACGCATCGAACAAGGTGGAATAGATTCTCTGGCGGAGTGGTGCGAACACTTCATGTTCCATGATGAACCGCACCACTTGCTCGGAAACGTCGGGAAGGTCTGCCCGCCACGGCAGAATACCGTCGCTCCGGTCGGGCCGATTCCGCGTCGTCGTGATTACTGTTACCTGCTCCGATTCCGTTGGCCTCTGTTTTTCTTCCGCAAGAAATTGTTCGTAGCGCGAGCGTTCTTCACAATCCTGCGCCGGAGTCACCGCCCACCCGCCGCGAAAGGTTGCCGACTGCGTCCAAAATCAGATTCGTCCCTCCTGCTGCACCGGGATCAGTGCTGAAGTCGGGCCGGCTAGCGGAGCCTATCCGCCAGCCCTCGATCCCAGGATGAGCGTGTGCTGCTGGCGTTTGCCCCCGCCGTGGCTTGGCAGAACAACCCGCCTGCTCCGGCCGTGCATGTAAATCCAGAGCAACAATAGGGAAGTGCTCCGCCACACTGCTGACCTTGAACCGAGCAGCTCTGGACTGCACTCGTCGCTTGGCAGTGTGGGCGGGGAAAGGGGTCGCGTCCCTCGACGTCGCAGTACGTTGAGCTATCGACGATATACTGGCTGCCCCCCACCCCAATATCGCAAGTCTCATAGGCCGGCGCCTTAGCCGGCTTCCCAACAGGACAGGCGTTGTCCTGAACGATCATAGGACACGACCCACCCCTGTAGCCGACGCAATTCCCGGTCAGTGTGCTGGGCGTCACTGCCGTGCCACTGAGAGAAACCGTCTGCGGGCTGTCGGCCGCGTTGTCGGTAAATGTGACTGTGCCCTTCACGCTGCCCGTTGTGCTAGGCGCAAGAGTCACATTAATAGCGCAGTTTGCGCCGGCGGCGAGCGTTGAGCCGCAGTTGTCGGTCTCTGCAAAGTTCGCGCTGGCCGCAATATTTGTAATAGACAGAGCGGCCGTACCGGAATTGGTAAGAGTGATGAGTAGGGGTTCGCTGGCCGTGCCTTCGACCTCGTCGCCGAAGGTCAGGCTACTCGCTGAGAAAGACACTTTCGGTGATCCGCTGCTGCCGCCTCCGCCACTGCCGCTTACGGCGCCTCCGCCGCTGCTGCCTCCGCAACCACTGAGTGTGAAGAACCCGAGAAGTGTCGCCGTAATCAAGACAAACAATCTGGATTTCATGTTCGCCCTCCGTCGGTTCGGGCGTCGGGATGGTGCCGCAACCGGGAAAGATTCGCAATATTGCCTGCCTGAAGATTGTCTTAATTTTTCATTAACTCGTAAGTGATTAAGAAAATTGCTGTTATGAGCCAAGTGCGAGTATAATGCGGTCCTCGTCCTCCGGGGTGCTGCGCCATGTTTGGGGACGTGCTCAAATTCGGAGAAGGTTTTGAGTTGGACCGGGGCGCCTATGAACTGCGCCGCTGCGGCCGAGCCCTGAGGCTGGAACGAATCCCGATGGAGATCTTGCTCCTGCTGATCGAGCGGCCGGGGCA
>JASIKQ010000145.1 GCA_030049565.1 Candidatus Sulfotelmatobacter sp. | reverse complement strand
GGCGGCGGCGCCGATTGCGTAACGGGCGCTTCGTTCTTGCATCCCGTAGACGCGCATCGTGCGCGCACTATGCAATTTGCGTTGAAGTACTCCTTTTGAGGAATGGAAATGATGAGTTGGTTTGGGCAACACGAAGCGCAGCCGCGCCGGGGCCATCTCGCATTTGCCCGGCGATGGCAGGCGAGGGGTGTCGGCATTGTGTTGCTGACCGGTTTTACGCTCCTGCTCGTTTCCTGCGGAGGAGGAGGCAGCAGTTCGACTCTGGACCCGAATGCGCAACTGGCGGGCAATTGGCAGTTTGCCTTGACCACTACGGGAGATACTTTCGTCGCTTCACCATTGCAGGGTGGATTTCTGCAACAGAATACAAGTGGTTCGCTCACCGGGCAAATTGTCTTCTCCATTGTGTTACCGGGTTCAACGACCACCATCTGCAATAGCGGAACGGCTACGGTGACCGGGACGATTAGCGGCCAAACCATAAATCTCACGGCTGTGATGGGCACTCTTGACAGCAGTGGCAATCCTGCTACGCAAACCCTGACCTTGAGCGGCGGCACGCTCAACTCCGACGCTACAACGATTCAGAACGGAACGTATAGTTTGACTGCCGGCTTTTATGCGAGTTCGCTCAATCCTCTGACATTAGCCTCTTGTGGCGTCGCGTCAGATGGAGGAAAGTGGAGTGCGACCCTGGTGCCATCGGTGACAGGCGGGTTTCAAGGTTTTTTTCACAGCACGGCATCTTTTGCTCCTCAGGATTTCCCCGTTTCGGGGACGCTCACCCAAGGCCCGAACGTAGGAACCAGCAGCGCAACCGTGACCGGCACGCTGGTGTTTCAAGATCCTGTCAGCCTTCTGAATGATTATCCCTGCCTGACGACAGCGTCTATAAATGGCACGATCAGTGGAAATACAGTTCTTCTACAAATTTTTGCGACCAATGGAACGGATGTGGGGCAGATCGGCCAGACGCCGGGCAATGCTAGCGGCCCCAGCCCAGTCACGTTGGATAACACTACTGGTGGATTCATCCTGCACAATACCGCAGGCACGGGCTATTCGGTGACAACAAAACCTTGCTCCAATGGAGATTCGGGCAATATCTGCCTAGCCTTTGGCGGGACGAATGGCTGCAAGCAACCGATCACGCTAGTGCCGTTCTTCCTACAATTTCTGCCTCAGCTTCTCGGTTCGTCCGCTACTACGCAAACCATCAAGCTTTCGAATGTTTCCGGCGCAGCGATGACTGGCTTGAAGTTGAGCCTGAACGCGAATGAAACCTACAGCAGTTTGTTCTACAACTCCGGCGGCGATTTTAATGGGGTGCCTCATTTCACCGAACAGGATACCTGCGGCAGCCAGCAGGGAGAGTTCAATTTGGATGCGGGGGCGAGTTGCACAATCACGGTAGCGTTTTCACCTCAAGAGAGCTGCCCGTGGGAGCCTACGCCAGGCGCGTCGCCTATCGATGGACTCGCGCCGGCGAAGTGTCCTATCACGCTAAGTGCTGACTTGCAAGTGACGATCCCCAGTGGTAGTGCCGACGGCGACAATAGTTTCTCGGTGCCCATCACGGGTATTGGCAGTAGTTTCCTGACACCCTCGGTTCCAGAAATTGATTTCGGCGCGGAAGCGGTTGGCGAGGCCAGCCAGCCGCATGCTCTAACCTTCACCAATCAGAGCACCAATCGGGTTTCAATTCTTCCGACGGGCGCACCTTGCGCCTATTCAAGCTCCGGCAACGGGCAACCCGTCGATCGGCCGCCAATTTCAGGGACGGTTGGGGGAATCCAGATAGCTTCGACGCAGACAGGAGGTATCTCTGCTCTTCCGCCGGAGCCGCCCACGCGTAATGCTCCGACGGTCGCCTACCACTGCGACACTGATCCGCCACCAACCAAGGGCGGCAGCGGCAACCCCAATATGTTGATCTCGAATGATGGATGTTCAGGGCAAACGCTAGAACCTTTGGGGCAATCCGGGGATAGTTGCAGCCTTCAGGTTACGTTTGTGCCGCAGCCTTACACTTGGACGCACTTTGGACCTGTCGGGCTGGACGACTTCTTGCAGTTGAACACGGAGTGGTGCGGTGACGCGAACAACCCACCTGGGCCCAACTGCGAAATTGACAGCGGTCGTTTTCCTGTCGAGATCAAAACCAATCCGGCCAGCTCGCTGCGAATGTCTCCAAGCGCGGGGATGGATTTTGGCACGATTGAAGATGGCATAACCAGCTTGCCGCTAAGCATCACTCTTTTTAACGATCCCGCGGATCCAAACTCTGCGACTGTGAATTTCACAACCAAGATTGTCACGGGCGCCGATTATCTCGAAACGGATAACTGCCCACCCAGCCTGGCTCCGGATGCCAGTTGCACGATCACAGTCACATTTACGCCCAGTGTTGTGGGACTCGATCCAGGAAACATAGCAATCACTTACAGCGCGGCGGGGCAGATCGGATTATTTCAAACGATTTTCTTGCGCGGCAGTGGCTGCACCGTCTTGGCCTCCGGCGCATGTGTGACTGTGAACCCAGAAGTCGGACGAAGACGTTAAGGAGGCGGGTCGTGGTAGCTAAACGATGGATTCTTACCTCTAGTTTGCTGGCGGCGATTTCTGTTTTGACGGCTTGCGGCGGAAGCTCCTCCTCCACGTCGACCCCTCAACCCGCCGTTTCTATCGCCTTGAGCCCCGCGCCCTCGAGTACGACTGTTGCCGTGGGCAGCACCACGGGAATTCAGTTCACGCCAGTGGTGAGCAACGATCCGGGGAATACTGGAGTGGACTGGGCACTAACCTGCTCGAATAGTGCGCCAGCTTTGGCTATATCGGCGACTACGACGGTGCCCCCGTGCGGTTCGCTTAGTATTTGTGCTGCCTCTGGGAGCTGTTCCATGCACTCGGCCAGCGGAACTGCTGTTACCTACCTTCCGCCGAGTGATTTCCTGGCTGGCAGTTTGTCCGTAAACGTGACCGTGTTCGCCACCGCCAATCATACTCAGAACGTCAAAACCGCCGTCACCGTCAGTTCGTACGTTTCCGCGCTCAGTGGTACTTATGTCTTCCAGTTGCAGGGGAATAACGGCGGCAATTATCAGATCACTGGAGTGCTGGTGCTCGATGGCAAGGGCAATATCACGGCCGGTCAAGAAACGGTCAATAATCTGGACGGTGTTTCGACACCGGCATTTTCCACCGGGTACGCGCTGCAACCCTCTTCCACGGCTCCGAGCACTTATTTCATCGGACCGGATGGGCGAGGGATTATTACTGCAAACTTTCAGCCAACCAATTCGTCCAGTGCCGTCACTCCCTTTGCTGAGACTTTCAGCCTAGTCGTTATCTCCAGCTCGGAAGCTTTGATCGCGGAGAATGATCAGGGTTGCAATCCCGTAACTACCGGGGGAAACTGCCCCGTCAGTGCCCCGTTTGGCGCCACTGGGTCGGGCACACTTGAGCTGCAAGATCCGGTTGCGGCAACCACGATGCCCAGCGGCGCCTACGCCTTTGTCACCAGCGGCATCGATTCCGCTAGCGCTAACGGACCTGGGCAAGGATCCCCTTTGCCGACGGCGATCGGTGGGGTATTTAACATCGACAACAATCCTGCGACCGGAGATATTTCTGGAAATGGCAGCCTGGCTGATCAGGATTACTATGAATTGAAGGCCGGCTCCGCAAGTCCAAAGCTGACAAGTTGCGAACCGCCGACCAGCGCGACGCCGTCCCCCGTGGCCGGTAGCGTGTCCCCGCCCAGTGCAATGGGCGTGGTCACGATCACGCTGACCGGAATCTGCTTCGGAACGACCGCTCCGGGCACGATTCAGTTTGCCGGCTACATTGTAGATTCTCAGCACATCCTTCTCATCGAGACTGATGACGTTAGCGGAGCAGGCGGATTCCTGACCGATGGAATTGCCGTGAGCCAAGGCTCTGCCGCAGGCACTTTTACCAGCGCTTCTTTGTCCGGGGCTTACGTGTTCGGCATTCTGGGCGTGGATGCCTTCGGACCAAGCCTTGGCTCGACCTCGTCACTGACCTCCGTTGGCACCATCATTGCCGACGGCCTGGGAGACATCACCGGGGGAATCACTGACACGTTCATGTTCGACATTCCGGCAGCCTTCGCCGCCGCTCCGATTAGCGGTACGTACGCGATCGATACCTATGGCGCTGGGGGCACGTCAGGGCTGGGCCGCGCAGATTTGACTCTCAAGTTTACCGTCACGGCTCCAAAGCCCAAACCGACAATTCTTTTTTATCTCACCGGCAACGGAACAGCACCTTTGGTGATGTATGCGGGCGATTCGGATCCAAACTACCCGGCTGTCGGTACGGGAATTGCTTATCCACAGCCCAGTTCTAGCCTCAACTTCGGCAACTCGGAAACGTACGGCATCTACTTCACGCAGGAGAACGGGGTCGAGACCGACGGCTCCGGCCAAATCATTTCACAGCAAAATCCTCAGCCCCCTCCGCAATGGGAATTTACCGGAATGGCGGACGATACAAACAGCAATGACTTCAACGGTTCCGTGTTTCCGATCTTAGACAGCTTCACGGCTCCATCCGATAGCTTTGGCCGCATCGCCGGGACTTTTATGAACGTCGCGGGGACCAATGGTCCTTACTACGAGTACTACCTGGTCGACGATAATCACGGCTTCTTTGTTGAGACGGACCTTGCCACGTCGAGCTCGCCTCAAACCAGCTTGGGGTATTTTGCCCAAGCTTGCGACGTCACAAGTAAAACGAGTTGCCCGCAAGCGGCTGCCGCCGGCAAACTTGCGCTAAAAGAGCGCAGCTCGCGAAGTCTAACGACAAATTTGCGATAGCCCAATAAGACCTCAGCGCTGGTAACGACCTGCGGTCAAAGTGTTTTCTTTGCCTATTGACGTGATATTAAGCGCGCATTCATCGCTTATAAAACATGCCAGATTTTAGGATCAGGGGCGCACACACGAGAGTCGATTTTCCGGAAATTGCCAGTAACAGCGTGGGTTTAATTTCTTGAGTCTTAGGAGAGTGAAGAATGAAACGACTTTTTGCTTTAGCGTTGATGGTGGTGCTCATGGGCGGCCTCTACACTGTAGCCGCCCAAGACGCGTCGGGTGATGCGGCGGCGAAAAAGAAGAAGGATCCAAGCGTCTCCCAGGAGCTTCAATTGCTGAGAGAGGCCATTGAGGCACAACAAAAGCAGATTCTGAATTTGGCTGACCAAATTCAGAGCCGCGATCAGCGCATTCAGCAGCTGGAACAGAGGCTGGATCAGAGCCAAGCTGCGGCTACGCAAGCTCAGGCCAAAGCCGATGCGGCGGCCGCGCAAGCCGGTTCGGCGGTGGCTCAAGAAGCCGGTCAACAGCAAACTGTGGTGGCACTCAAGAACGACGTTGCTGATTTGAAAACGAGTAATGCCAACGTAGCTTTGAGCCTGCAGGATACGCAGAAGGCAACGCGAGAGGCGGCTGAAAGCCCCATCGCCCTTCATTACAAAGGCATCACCATTACGCCGGGAGGCTTTCTGGCGGGCGAATCCGTGTACCGCAATCGAGCGCTGGGATCCGATATCAACAC
>JASIKQ010000144.1 GCA_030049565.1 Candidatus Sulfotelmatobacter sp. | reverse complement strand
AAAGCGCCTCATTTCTGCAGGCAGATTCACAGTCCATACGAGAATTTTTTTTCCCGCGGCTTTGATCGGCGAAATCGTGTATTGCCTAAGGAGCCGGAATTGCGGGATGACGTACTCGAGCGGCAAGTCCTTCCATTGAGCAAGCTGCGCAGCCGTCTCGCAGATCAGCCCCAGTGGAATGCCTGCATCCAGACGGTGAAATTCCTGCAGCACCTCCGGCAGAAACGACGAAACGACAAAGCCCCGCTTTGGCCACAGTTTGTGCAGCAAGTCAACGGCGACGCGTTCGAGTCCGGGAACCTTGAGTTCAATATCAAGAAAAGCGCTCCTCTGGTAACGAGACAAAACCTCTGGTAGCAGCGGCAGATGCAACTGCTGGACGGAAGACGAGGCAATTCGGAGCCGGCCTGCTGTCTCATCATGGCAAATTACGCCTTGCCCGTCGTTGGTGAGCCGGACGTCGAACTCGAAACCATCGCAGCCCTGAGCAAGCGCAAAATCGAAGGCCGCGAGCGTGTTTTCGGAGATTTTCGTCTGGTCGCGCACACCGCGGTGTCCGAGCAGAAGTGGACGGTTTTTCATTTGCGCTCGATTGTACCGGCGCGAGTAAAGCAGGGAAGGATTTAATCCAGATCCATGTCGCGGATGGGCTTGCCGGTATCGGGAGTCTCTTTGGCCTTTTTGATCGCTTCCTGAAATTTCTTTTCCAGCAGTTCGGAGGCGTGCTTCTGTGCTTCTACCGACTGCCGGAAAATGGACTCGCGGCGGCTGTCCTGCTCTTTCATGGCGCGCGCGGCTTCTTCCATGTCTCCGAACATGCGAGGTTTCACCGCCGCCGTGTGCGAGATTACCGCGGCGGTGGCAGTATCGATCTTGAGCAGGGCGCTGCAGCAGGGGCAGGTAACCTCTATCGTGTTGGAATTTTTCGCCATTGTCCGAATAATAGCGCAAAACGCCAACGTTCGCCGATCAGGGGTAGTGGCTTTCTTAACGCTGAAGCCTGATGGGGAAAATGTGAACTATGCTCAGCAGTTCCCATCCCAGGAGGAAGATGGAGAGAAAAACGACCAGCACCGCCATCAGTTCGCCGAAACTGAGCCCCCGGCGGTGGGGCTCGAAACGCCTGGCGGCCAGGCTCAAAATATTCAGAGTGGCAAAACCGAAAACGACGATCCAGAGAATGTTGTAAACGTCGCTGCGGCGACCGGCGTGGCGCTGGAGCAGCACCACGGTTGCGTTTAGCGCCGGCTGGGTTCGCACCCAGTTGCGGGGTGAGATCGCAGCTACGCTGCCGCGGATAAAAGCTAACAACAGCGAGCATGGCAGCGAACTCGACATACGAACGCCCCGCGGAAAACGACCCCTAAGTCATTGGATATTACATTTTTTCCCGCTGCAGGTCACGGAGCACTGGCGAGGGGTGCGCCGTCACTTGTAAAGTGGAATACATGCCAAAACCACGGGCCATTTTCTTTGACGTCGGTAACACGCTTCTTTTTCCCAATCGCGCGAAGATGCTCGCGCCGATCGCGAGTGATATGCATCCGACACTGGAGCAGTGGCAGGCCATCGAGCGCCGCACGAAACGCGAGTTCGATGAAGAGGTGCAGGCGGGCCACGTCAATCATGGCTTTTGGTGGAATTTTCACACTTATCTGCTCGGGGATCTTGGAGTGGGCATCGCGGTCCGCGAAGCTCTGGTTAAGAATGCGCAGAACTCGGCGCTGTGGGATCAGATTTTACCCGGCACCAGGGATGCTCTCGATCGCATCGCGGAAAATTTCCGCATCGCTGTAATCTCCAATGCCGATGGCCGAGTAGATCGCACCCTTTCCCGTTGCGGCATCGCCGATTGCTTCGAGAGCATTACAGATTCCGGCAACATAGGCGTCGAAAAGCCGCGTGCGGAAATATTTGCTGCAGCGCTCGAAACCATGAACTCACGTCCGCACGAAAGCTTGTATGTTGGCGATGTGTACTCAGTCGACTACCTCGGCGCGCGCAACGCGGGAATGGATGCGGTCTTGCTCGATGTAGCGGGCACGTATCGTGATCGCGACCTGCCGCGAGTGGAATCCCTCGGAGAACTAGAATCCTGGCTCGAGCAATAGCATGCTGCGGTAAAATTTCTCCCATCATGTTCGACTCAACGCGGATGTTGCTGTTTCTAACCGCGGCGCTGCTGCTGGCCGTCGCGCCGGGGCCGGGAATGCTTTACGTTCTGGCGCGAAGCCTGGCGGGAGGTAAGCGCGAAGGCGCGCTTTCGGCCCTAGGTACGTTTTTGGGAGGCATGGTGCACGTGGTTGCGGCGGCGCTCGGGGTTTCAGTTATTCTGGCGCGATCAGCAGCGGCGTTCTCCACTGTGAAATACGCCGGCGCTGCCTACTTGTGTGTTCTCGGCGTGCGCATGATTCTCGATGCACGCGCCCAAAAAGATCTGGCCTACGAAGCAAGTATGAACCAGATCGCGTCCGGCAGAAACCCGCTCTGGCAGGGCATTGCCACGGAAGTCCTGAATCCCAAGACGGCGCTGTTTTTTCTTTCGTTTATTCCGCAGTTTGTCAACCGCGAAGCCGGGCACGTGTTCTTTCAGTTCGTTGCCTTGGGATCATGCTCGGTGATCTTGAATACCTCTGCGGACCTCATCGTGATCATGCTGACGGGGCCGTTGGGGAACAAGATTCGATCCTCGTCAGTATTTCGGCGCCGGCAGCGTAGGGTGACTGGCGCGATCATGATTGGTCTGGGAAGCTATTTAGCGATCAGCGAAAGCAAGTAAGATAATCGTCGCGAGCCGCGAATCACAGCTCCACAATCTGATGATCGTGGCAGTCGGTGCGCATGGTCTGGTAAAGGCCGTGCAGCAGTTCCCTTCCATGACGCGCCAGAAAATAAGCAGAGCCTACGCCACGCTCTTGCAGTGCGTTCTCCGGAAAAAGCGCGTGGCTGAGCGCTTCAGCATGGCGGCGCACAACTTCACTGCGGCGCAACTCAGCGGCGGTCGCCCGCTCGCGCAGGCGATCAAGTTGATAGTGCACCTTGGAAGCCGCCGTCTGGCCGGCATCGACCAGCGTGGAATCGAGTTTGAGGAGCGCGTCCTTCAGAGTGGAAAACGATTCCATCACTGCCTGATTCGCTCGTTGGAAGGCTGCCTGCAAATCCTTCGGCAAGGTAGTCGCGGCGAGCTTTTGTTGAAGCACCTCTGGCCCGTGAAATGCGTCGCGCACCGTGATTCCGTATTGTCGCAACCAGCGCTGCACTTTGGGCTCAACGAGGGTAGCGGAAAAACGAGGGACAATAGGCGTTACACGCCCAAGCAACTCCTCATAAACGATCCCGGCCTGCGCAAAATATGCCGCCTCGGCCGCGCCACCGGTATAAGCGAGCGTGGGCAAAAGATAATCTTGCACCACGGGGCGCAGCAGCACATTGGGGCTGAATTTCTCTGGCGTTCCGGAAATTCGATCCAACAACTCCATCGACGAAACTCTCTCCGCCTCATCCCCGCTGCCGATGCTGAACTCTGTTGTGCCGCCTTCGTTTCGCTTGTGGACCGCGGTACGCGCCCCGTTGTGCATGGCAAAAAGTAGGACCGAGGATTCCGTAACCTTTACCTGCTGGAGATAACCGGCAGCGTCGAGCGCCCGTCCGCGAAGCAGCAAAGCGTTGGACAAACTCTCCGAGCGTTCGATGGCTGCCCGGTAAATGGGCTCGGCAATGCGGTGCAGTTCCACGTCTGAGGCATCCAGAAGAATTACGCCCCACTCTCCAAACAGCCGCGCATACAAGCGCGCAAAGGCCGACCCCATGGTCTCGCCGGGACGATACGACTCCCGTAGAAGTTGCACCACTTCAGAATCACCTAGGGAATCGCCCAGCAGAGACGCGGCTTCATCGACGACCGGCACGATCTCGTCGCCGAGACGAACATCGCTGACCGGCGCGCCCGGAACACCATGGCTGGACGTCGCCAGCATATGCAGAAGCCCGTCCGGTCCAGGGAACGAAACATGATTCACTTCGGCCAGGTCGTGATCCGAGGTCGCCAGCCAGAAGATAGGAACTGTGTCGACCCCCGCAGCCGTAGCCTCTTCCGCCAGCTTCAGCGCTGTCAGCGCTTTGTAGATGGCAAACATCGGCCCGCCGAAAAGCCCGACCTGCTGGCCAGTCACAACCGCCAGCGCGCCCTTTTGCAGTCGCTCAAGGTTGGCAAAAGTCTGATCCGAAGCGTTCCACGATTTATTCTGGCGCTGAAGAATTTGGCTGACGCGCCCGCGGCGAGAGGACTCATACTTTACAGCAGACGCTTCCCTCTTCAACCCTTCGCTGAAGTGTGGAGAATGAGGGTAAAAGGCTCGAACGGTGGCAGCATATGCGAGGAAATCGGTGAAAAGGTGAGCGGTATGCGGGATTTGGGCAAACGGCAAACACTCCGCTTTCACCGGCAACACTCCTCAGGATGCTTCTCTACACCGCATTGGACGAAAAAAATCATCTATGGTGATTCTACGGCGCCCTACTTCAGATGCCGCAAACCAGCGCAGGATGCAGAACAACCACGTCCTGAGGAATTCGCCAAAGACAGAAAAGCCGCCGAGCGGCGGGCGAGGTGATAGGTTTTCGAATCCGTCCTTGAACTAGCGGTGTTCTCTTGATGGAGTTTGTCGGCTCACTTCACTGGCTCAACGTACACGGCCGTTCCGTACGCCAGCACCTCGGTGACGCCCTGCATTATTTCGGTCGCGTCGTAGCGGGCGCCGACCACAGCATTTCCTCCAAGTTCGGCCGCGTGTTGCAGCATCAGGTCGAATGCCTCGGCACGGGTTTTTTCGCACAAGTTGGTGAGCAAAGTGATGTTACCTCCGACCAGCGTCTGCAATCCGGCGCCGATGGTGCCGAAGATTGAGCGCGAGCGCACCACGATGCCACGCACGACTCCCAACGTGCGCGCGACGCGAAAGCCGTCAATCTCGAACTGGGTTGTGACCATATTGTGGGCCACCATCCGCCCGCTACCGGCATAACTCGTCGCCATCGCTTTTCCCCTTATTGCATCAACGCATTCGCTAACCAAGTGCAGCTACACCGCCCGATCCTCGGCCTTCGTATCCTGCGGACCAGGCGCCTGGTTATGCCGCGTACTCCATTCTCGCGGCTTCGATGCCATCGAGCGCGTGCCAGAGCATTTTGGCAGTGTTCTCGGCTGCCTGCAAAGCTCTGTAGGCCGCCTCGGTATCCTTCGCTACCCGCTTCTCGAGTTGCTTACGCCAGACGTCAGAATGGTAAACGTCGGCGGTAGCATGCAGGGCGAAGTAGCCGCAGGTCTTATCGTCGGCGCCGTAGAGTTCGCGCAGGCCGCGCTCTTTTTCCTGCGCGATACGCGGCACCTGAGACTCGTAGACGTAAAATGCGGCCAGCGCTTCTTCAGGCGTGCCTTCGCTGGCGATGGTGTGGAAGTGTCGAATGAGCTCCGCCACTTCCGCCACAGGCAGATGCCAGCGCATATCGCGTCGGGCTCCCATGCCTTCGGCGAAATCAAGCCACAGCTCGGAGTGGGGAACGCTTTCCCTATCTGTTGTCTGAGAAAGGCCCTTTTCGTCGCACATATTGGCCAGCACGGCGCGGCGTAAGTCGCCCTCGTTCAGGCGCAGGGCAAGCTCGGCCAAATACGAGGGAAAGGCTTCCACATGATGATAATAATGGCGGGCATATTCGCGCAGGTCGTCACGGGTCAACTCGCCCGCCGCCCACGCCCGGTAAAATGGATGGCACAGCAAATCGTACTTGGCGATCGAGGCCTCCAGTTGGTCAAAAAACTGGGTGGTGTTCATGGCAGTCTCCTGGGGGTTCTAAAGTACGACACATCACTATAAAGTGAGGCTGATGCCGGAGCAAGTGCTGCCATCACACGGGTGGGTGCCGGGCATGGGCGTGCCTGCGGGGAACCATCTAAGTTGTTAGAATAAAAGGCCAGACCGCTGTTGCGGGGTTGCGTGAGTTCTTACTCAACGCAGTTTGGGGCGCAAGTTGGCGTACTGCAGCTCGGACCGCGCTCAGCCGCCTGCGTGCCGCGGCCTGAGCTTCACCTCTAAATCCGAGCGTAACGAGTAGAGCTGCTTCACGAGCAATTATGCAGTTTACGGAACAATTTGATGTTGTTGTGGTGGGGGCCGGCCACGCTGGATGTGAAGCGGCGATGGCAGCCGCCCGCATCGGTTTGAAGACCGCACTTTATACCCTCAACGTCGATTTGATCGCCCAAATGTCGTGCAATCCGGCGATTGGAGGGATTGCCAAGGGGCATCTAGTGCGCGAAGTCGATGCCCTTGGAGGGATCATGGGCGAGATCACGGACGCCGTGGGTATTCAATTTCGCCTGCTCAATACTTCGCGCGGCCCGGCAGTCTGGTCGCCGCGGGCGCAGTGCGACAAGCAGGCCTATCGGCTGAAAATGCGCGAGGTGCTGGAGTCGCAGGCGAGTTTGAAGATCAAGCAG
Source organism: Candidatus Sulfotelmatobacter sp. (assembly GCA_030049565.1). Taxonomy (GTDB): domain Bacteria; phylum Acidobacteriota; class Terriglobia; order Terriglobales; family Acidobacteriaceae; genus Sulfotelmatobacter. The sequence goes on along the minus strand of JASIKQ010000144.1, from coordinate 3,184 downwards.
GCGGAAGTGGCGGAATTGATCGTTGAAAACGATCAATTCCGCCATCCTGAGCGAAGCGAAGAGCTTGCCCTGAGCCGTATGGCGAAGGGATCTCAATCTGGCCAACGCGTGCTCGGAGTTAAGCTGCGCGACGGCCGTACGGTTGGCGCAGCGGCTGTGATCATCACGACGGGGACGTTTCTCAACGGGCTGATTCATTGCGGCGAGCAGCAGTATCCGGCAGGACGGTCGGGGGAGCCGAATGCTGTCCTGCTTGGCGAAGCACTGAAGAAGCTTGGCCTGCGCGGCTGCCGGCTGAAGACCGGCACGCCACCGCGACTGGATGGGCGCACCATCGACTGGTCGCGTTTTCCCGTGCAACCCGGAGATGACGATCCCACGCCATTCAGCTTTCGCACGAAGCGTGTTGCGCAGCACGATTCGCAAACTCCCTGCTACATCGCATGGACAACGGCTGAAACCCACCGCATCATTCGCGAAAATGTTCACCGCTCGCCGATGTACAGTGGGCAGATTCGCTCGATCGGGCCGCGCTATTGTCCTTCGATTGAAGACAAGATCGTCAAGTTTCCCGATAAAGAAACCCATCAGCTTTATCTCGAGCCCGAAGGCCTAAACACGCACGAGATCTATGTCAACGGCATGAGCACATCGCTGCCGGTGGAAGTGCAGCTGGCAATTTTGAAATCGATTCCAGGACTGGAAGATGCCGAAATGCTGCGGCCGGGATACGCCATCGAATATGATTCGATCGATCCGACTGAACTCAATCGCACATTGGAAACAAAGAAGATTGCCGGACTTTTCCTTGCGGGCCAAATCAATGGTACTTCGGGTTACGAAGAAGCCGCTTGCCAGGGGTTAATGGCGGGCATCAACGCCGGGTTGCAGGTGAAACGGAAGGAACCGCTGATTCTCGACCGCACCGAGGCCTACACGGCGATTCTGATCGACGATCTGATCTCGAAGGGAACCAACGAACCTTACCGAATGTTCACCTCGCGAGCGGAGTTCCGTCTGCATCTCCGCATCGACAATGCCGATCGACGGCTCACTCCGTATGGGCGCCGAGTGGGGTTAATCTCCGACGAAGCGTGGAAGGGTTTTCAAGAGAAGCAGGAACGCCGGGAGAGCCTCAAAAAACTGTTGGAGCGCACGAAGCTGACGGCTGAGATGCTGAATCAGATTGCGGCCCATGCCAGTCGGCGTTGTCATTTGGAAGAGTCCACCTCCTGTCATTCCGAGGAGCGAAGTGACGAGGAATCCGCTTTCGCTGGCGGCGCAACCGAACCAGGCTACGAGCTGGCTTCGGCGACCGGCCAAACCTGCGCGCAACTGCTCAAGAGCCCTGAAATCACAATCGAGCACCTGGTTCCGATCTTGAAGCAGTTCGCGCCCGGTTTCTTTGCGCATGAGGATTGCTCTGTCGCCGCTGCCCGTGCCCTGAGCAAAGCCGAAGGGTCCTCTGCGGTTAGGCTTTCTTCCGAAGTGCGCCACGAATTCAAGTCGGTCGAAACCGAAATCAAATACGAAGGCTACTTGCTGCAACAACAGCGTGCCATGGAGCGGCTGAAGAAAGCCGAGCAACGCTCGATTCCAGAATGGTTCGACTACCGCTCGGTCAGCGGCTTGTCGCGCGAGATGCAAGAAAAGTTAACACAGGTGCAGCCGCGCACGCTGGCCCAGGCCTCGCGCATTCCCGGCGTCACGCCAGCGGCGGTGTCCCTGGTCAATGTCTTCATTGAAATTCAGGGAAAGCGGCGGGAACAAGCCGCTACGCTCTGAACTCGGTGCGTGTCGTCGTTAGTTGGCTGTGGTTGGGCTGAAAGACACCAGAATCTACGGCGCCGGCGAACGACCAACGCCAAATGACCGACTCCGCCTATGGGCGGCGGGGCAGCGATTTTAACCTTCCGTTAACAATCCAAGATTTCGCCAGAGTTAATATCTCCCGCATGCCTCACGACAGCCTACACATTGACGATCAATCCGGAATCCGGGAGGGGTGCCGCGTTCTTCGCCTGAGCGGTCCACTGGTATTAACCACGATGTTTGCCTTTCAATCCACGGTGCGGGCCGACACCTCGCAGTCGCTGATCATCGATTTCAGCAGCGTTCCTTACGCGGATTCGGCGGGCATCGGAGCGCTGGTGGGAGCCTACGTGACCCGCCAGCGCAATGGACGAAACTTGGCGCTGGTGGGGGTTTGTGAGCGTGTCCGCCATGCATTGCAGGTCACACGCGTGGAGCAGTTCTTTCGCTTTTTCGATTCCGTGAGTGCGGCTGAGGGAGCATCTGCCGCGTAATGGCGTAAGGCCAGGTGTATACGTTCCTTAGAACGCCATGCTCACCATGCCGGAACAAAAGCTGCTGATTGAACAAGGTCAGGGTGCCACTCCCCGGCATTGCGTTCTTGGGCCGGAAGCCAACGTTGTTGATTCTGCTCGACAATGGGCGACCTGGGAGACAGCTCAGGATCCGGCGGGCAGGTGTTCGGCACTGTTGTATGATGCAGGCTGAACGTGGGCACACCGATGAGACGCCTTCTCTCAATGGTCATGAGTAGTCTGCTGATAGGTTCGACTCTGTGTGCCGGCAGCGAACCCCTGATGTCGCTAAATGATCAAACCATCCCCTTACCGGCATGTCACCATCGCCAGCAGACATCGCCCACTCCTGGCCCTCCCTCGAATACTCATGAATGCTGTTTTCAACACAGCCCAGCGTTGCCAGTCTCTATAACACAAGCCCGGTTTGGTTGCCCGGATGTTTCGTTGCCAGCCATGGTGCATCCCACCACTGGATGGGCTTTCAACAAACCTGTGTTTCAACCCACCAACGAATCGGAAACGCCTCCGGTTGTATCTCTCCGCATTTAGACCGGCCACTACTCCTCAATGTCCCTTCGCCCGTGAAGTCACGGAGGCGGGGCCCAGTTTCCGTTTGACCTACCACCCGGGAACGGAGGTGAGCAGTGCGTCGCATTCTATGCTTCGTATTCTTCGTATCTTGTTTAGCAGTGCTTTGTGCAGCACAGGGCGATGCGCCCGGAATGCAAATGGGCGAACAGACGATGAGTATGAAACCCCACTCGCTAAGTGAATTGTTGCAGCGCCACGATATCTCTGGAACGGACGCCGAACCGAACTCTACGCCGATTGAGATGCTCATGACCACGAAGGAC
>JASIKQ010000143.1 GCA_030049565.1 Candidatus Sulfotelmatobacter sp. | reverse complement strand
AAAGGAAAAGCGCGCAAGCGCCAGAGGTAAAACATGAAACTGAAACGCAGCTCCAAAAAGCGCATCGCACGCGGCGTCGTGGGCAAGACCCGCGCCATTCACGCCATGCTGAAGCGCGACCGGCGGAGGCGCTAGATGTCGTTTGAATCAATTCTCGCATCCATCGGGGAAGAAGCCGAGCGCAGCCAGTTGAAGCTGCTGGCGGACAAGTACCCGGCGCTGCGCGAAGCCGGAGACGCGCTCGATCCGTTTAAGGCGGCGCAAATCGAAGCCGCCGAACTGGAGAAGATGACCGGGGTAAAGTTCAGCCCGCAGAGCGCCGCTGAATTCGCCCGCAAATGGCAACGCTGGGCGGCCGAACACTGGGACGCAGAGCACAACACCACCAAGGGCGAGTTAGCTACCCATGCGCTATTGGACGAAGCCAATACGCGGCTGGCAGAGATTGAAGCGTCGAGAGGGACGGAAATGACGGCAGAAGAGTTGAACGCGATCCTGGATAAGCGGTTCGGGGAAGCCGGTTTTGCGAAAACCGAAGACATCAAGAAGATGCTTCCGCTGGACAAGCTGGTGGACAAAGACGGCAAGGCGATTGTGGCGACGCAGGACGATCTGACCCGCTGGGCGAACGGCATGTCCAGCCGTTTCGAAGAGATCTACGCCACACTCACTCCGGAGATGGTACGGCATCACCAGACCTTCGGCGAGCCGATTGACGTGAACCGGGTAATCGGGGTGATGAACGAGGAATTCAAGACTTCGGGCCGCCCCATGAAGGCCATCGACGGCTATAAAAAAGCCTATGCTCCGGAATTCGAAAAAAGGGCCAGCGAGCAGCGCGAAGCGGAGATCAAAAAAGCCCGCGAAGAGGGCATTGCCGAAGGCAAGAAAGCCGTAGCGCAGGCCACCGGAGGCCGGGCGATCCCGCTCGACTCAAAAGGCGGCATAGCCGCCATGGGCGCAGTCGCGCGCCGCGTGCAAGCCAAGATCGTCAAAGACGCCGAAGGCAAGACCATCGATGCGCCGCTCGGCCGGGGCATCATCGCGCAACGCGCGGCGGCAGAGTACGCCGAGAAAAACGCCGGAGCGGCGTAAGGAAGTCAATGAACCGGTTGCTCCAATTCGTGCTTGGCCCGCCAAGAAAGAAGATACTGCTTGGCGGCGTCGAAAAGGGCAGGGTCCTCGCGAAGGCAGCCGAGAGAACGGTTGCATTTGTCGCAGAGAAGGCCTCGCACTTTGCCGGTGACGTGGTTGTGGTCAACATGGAGCAGGCTAGTTTTTGGAGTCTTGCCCTCCGGGACCATCAGGCAGATGGCGCATCTTCCTCCTTGCGCATCCGACATTTCTTCGAATTGCTGCGGCGTAATACCGTACCGCGCATAAAGCCAGCGTTCCCGGATTTCTTTACTGAACCGGGATGGCGGAACGACCTTCTTTTGTTGTTTCGGCAGGAATTTTGGGTTCTTCGGGCAATGCGCTCGGTGAGGCCAGATCTCTCGGGCCGAAAATTCTTCTCCGCAGTAAATGCATGGCTTCATGACGCGAGCGCCGGGGCGCGGTCGATAATCGGCCTGTCTGCCCGGAACGTGCGTCTTGTAGTTTTTCGCTTTATGGGCGATGCTCCTGGAACAAGCAAGGCAAGTATAGCCTCTCCTTCCAGGAAGGCCCAGGTTTACCGGGAACTCCTCGATGGTTTTGTATTCCTGGCAGGACGAGCAGAGCCTGCGGAACTCGGGGGCCGGTGGAGCCTTTCGGCACCACTTACTGATATGCACGCGGATGCGGCGATTGGGAACAGCTTCCCCGCACCATTTGCAGTTGATCGGTTTGAGCGGGTGCTTTCGACTTTGCATGATTTCCTCTGTTCTTACGTGAATAGTATGTATTTAATTCACTTAAGAGTCAAGAGAAATATTAACAGGTTCTGTTTGGAAGGAGGGTATCTATATTAGCCTGCAATTGGTGGAGCTCGATGCCTACGTGCATGATTAATAAGTACTTAGGTCACTTTCTAGCGTGAGCTAGATTGAAAACTCCGTGAATTGCTGGAACACCCTAAGAGCCCGGATGCCACAGCGTAGCTGGAAACGGCAGGCGCGACGGCTTTAAAAAGTTTCGGGATTGGGCAATCAGCAGCCAAGGCTCCGAAAAGAGCAAGGTTCAACGATCATCCCGGCAGGGAGTAGGGCCAAGCGGCCCGAAGCGCGGAGCGGTCCACAGGGACCTGAAGATATGATCTCGACGCTGGCCTAAAGGTCAGGATGGTCGGAAGTAGCGAATCCGATCGCAAGACACCGCACATTGAGCCAAAGACCACTGACGTAGTGTACGCTACCAGCCCCGTCTTCACTCGTCTGTCTCAGGCCAACGCCGAGAAGTTTTCGGGCAACAGCCAGATCCGGCGTCCCATCATTGTCGGGATGCTGAATGGCGGCGTGATTGGCCGGGGCGGCACGGTGCCGGTGAACTTCGTAGTGACGGACGCGGCGCTGACCGCGATCATGAAGGTCTACTGGGTCGGGATCACGTTGTACGGCTACGATGCCATGAACAACGACGGCCCGGAGGCCATCTTCAATCAGGTGGAGATGAAGTTCCTGAACGCCTCGCTGAAGATGGCGCAGCTGCTCGCGACGGATATGTACCTGAACGGCCAGTCCTCGACCGGCCGCGCCTTGAACCTGAACGGGTTCAGTGAGTGGTACGACGACGGCAACCTGTTTCCGCAGGTCGGTGGGCAGAACCGCACCGACATCAACGGCCAGGTCACGGGCACGCCGGGCGGACTGAACGCCTTCACTGCCACCTTGACCAGCGTCACCCTCCAGGCGATCAACACGGCCTACGGAAACGCCTGCTGGGGGCCGGATCATCCCGACATCATTGCCTGCACGCAAAACGGCTGGAACTACATCTGGAACGGCCTGCAGCCTTCGCAGCGCTACGCCAACGTGGAAAATGACCTCGGCAATATCGGCTTCACCAACTTCCGCTTCAACGCCGCCGATGTGGTCATCGACCGCTATATGCCCACAGGCACCAATGGGGTTATGTTCGGCATCAATTCGGCGTACGTGGAATGGTACTTTTCTAACGTACCGCTCTTTCAGTTTGGGTGGACTGGTTTCAAAGGTGCGAACAACTCTCTCGACGTAACTGGGCAGTACGTCGTGGGCAATAATATTTTGGTCCCAAATCCAAGAACAGGTTTCAAGCTGCTCTCCACGCTTTTTTGACACGATAAGGAGACTTCACTATGCAATACATCGGTTTGGGCTCGAATCTAGGCGACGGGGTTCAGGGTGCTTCGATCCAGATCACCTACCTCGATCTGCAGGGCACGTCGGGCACGGGCGCGCAGCTTTTCAAGTTGCCGGTGATTTTCGGCCAGGGCAGCCAGATCCTGAAGATCCAGGTCAACATCGTCACGGCCTTTACGGCGGCGTCGAGCGGCTTCACCACCCTGACGGTGAGCGTCGGGCTCTCGGGCGGATCGGCTACCCAGTACACCTCCACCCAAAGCGTCATGGCTAGCGCAGGTACCACCCAGGAAACCGCTACCCCGACCATGGGCTTTCCCGGCGGCTCGGGCAACCCTGCGACCCAGCAGCTCACCGCCACCTTCACTCCCAGCGCGGGCGGAACCTGCAGCCTCGCCAATGCGGGCCAGGTGAATATCGATGTGTGGCT
>JASIKQ010000142.1 GCA_030049565.1 Candidatus Sulfotelmatobacter sp. | reverse complement strand
CAAGCGCGTGGACCACGAGCGCCTGCTCTGCATCTGCTTTGGCGGATACGACCGGGAAATCGTGCTGGTCGCCGAAACGAAAGATGCCGCCACCGGCGGACCTAAGATCATCGGCGTGGGAAGGCTGAATAAACTGCGCACCGACAATAACGAAGCGGAGGTCGCGGTGCTGGTTATGGATGCCTATCAACAAAAGGGGGTGGGCACGGAATTGCTTCGCCGCTGCATTGAGGTCGCACGCGAAGAAAAATTGCAGCATCTCGAGGCTGAGCTATTACGCGACAACGTAGGCATGGAAAAACTCTTCCGGCGCTTCGGTTTCAGTTTCCATGTGCATGAAGAGGCGGATTCGATTACCGCATCTCTTCAGCTTTGAAAGCCGCGCGCCGCTTTTCCGCAAACGCGTTATCGCATTTGAAAGCGCAGGTTCCGCATGGATCCAATCGTTCTACATCGCATTCATTTCGCGTTCACGGTTACATTCCACTATCTGTTTCCGCAGTTGACCATGGGGCTGGCGCTGCTGATCGTCGTCCTCAAGACGGTTGCGATCCGGCGCAAGGACGAACGCTACAATCAGGGCGCGCGTTTCTGGGCGCGGGTGTTCGCGGTGAATTTTCTGCTCGGCGTTGTTTCTGGCATTCCGATGGAATTCCAGTTCGGCACCAACTGGTCGCAGTTCGCCCGTACCTCGGGAGGGGTGATCGGCCAGCCGCTCGCCATGGAGGGCGTGTTTTCGTTCTTCCTCGAATCAGCTTTTCTCGGGCTGTTTCTCTTCGGCGAGAAGCGCCTATCGGCCTGGGGCCACTGGGCGTCGGCATTGCTGGTGTTTATCGGCTCGTGGATCTCGGGATTCTTCATCATCGTCACCAACGCGTGGATGCAGCATCCCGTCGCCTACCGCGTTTTGCCGGATGGGGTTTACGACGTCACCAGCTTCTGGGGGTTGCTGACCAATCCCTGGGCGTTGCTGCAATATGCGCATAACATGTCGGGTGCCGTTATTACGGGGGCGTTTGTGATGTGCGGAGTGGGGGCGTTCTATGTGCTGGAGAATCGCTATCCCGAACACGGAAAAATTTTCCTGCGCGTGGGCGTTATTGCGGGAGTGATCTCCTCAATCGCCCAGATCTTTCCCACCGGCGACCTGCACGGCCGCTACATGGCAAAACATCAGCCTGCGGCTGTGGCTGCGATGGAAGGCCTGTTCAACTCCCGCACCGGCGCGCCCATTGTTCTGATCGGGCAGCCCAACGAAGTGACGCAACACATCGACAATCCGATTGTGGTGAATGATGTTCTGAGTTTTCTCATCTACGGTACCGTCAAGGCCGAAGTAACAGGACTGGACCGCATCCCGCGCGACCAATGGCCGTCGCCGATGCCGCTGCTGTTTTTCAGCTATCACATTATGGCGGGACTGGGCACTTACTTCGTTTTAATCATGGTCATTGCGGCGTTCTTTCTCTGGCACGGAAAACTCTACGACACGCGCTGGGTACTCTGGCCGCTGCTGTTGAGCTTCCCGCTGCCTTACATCGCCAACACGGCGGGATGGATGACCGCGGAGATCGGCCGTCAGCCGTGGGTCATCTACGGGCTGGTTCGCACGTCTGAGGGGTACTCGAAATATGTTTCCTCCGGAAACGCTCTGTTTACGCTGTTGGGATTTATGGGGGTATACACCGTTCTCTCGATTCTGTTCATCGTGCTGATTTACCGCATCGTCGAGGCAGGCCCCGTCATGGCTGCAGTGCCGGAAAAAGAGCATGCGTCATTGACTGCCTGAAGGAGTGAAGATGGGATTCATATGGTTTTGGCTGGTCGCCATCATGCTGGTTGCCTATGTCGTATTCGATGGCTTCGATCTCGGCGTCGGGATTCTGCACATCTTTCTCGCTCGCAATGATCAAGAGCGGCAAGTGATGATTCGCAGCATCGGGCCGGTTTGGGATGGCAATGAGGTCTGGCTGCTGGCGGGCGGAGGAACTTTGTATTTTGCTTTTCCCTTGCTCTATGCCTCCGCTTTCAGCGGATTTTATTTGGCGCTCATGATCGTCCTTTGGCTGCTGGTCGGGCGCGCGGTCGCGGTTGAGCTGCGCATGAAAATTAATTTGGGCGTGTGGAAGACTTTTTTTGACGGTGTGTTTTTTACTTCAAGCGCGCTGCTGGCTGTCTTCTATGGGGCCGCGCTGGCCAATGTGATCCGTGGAGTTCCATTGCACGCCGACGGTTACTTCTTTCTGCCTCTATGGACTGACTGGCGGGTTGGCCCGCAGCCCGGAATTCTCGACTGGTACACCGTCATCGGCGGAGTAGTCGCTCTCGCCGCGCTTGCGGTTCACGGAGCGCTTTATCTGGCCGTAAAAACCGAAGGCAATTTGCAAGAAAGCGCTCGCACCGCAGCTCAGCGCCTGTGGATCGTTCTGCTTTTGTTAACCGTTATCAGCCTTCCTGCCTCAGTGTTCGCGCGCGCCGACACGCTCGATAACTATCGCGCTTATCCGCTTACCTACGCCGTACCACTTGTCGTGCTCCTCTCGCTGCTGGGAGTGGTTTACTTCAGCCGCAAAGCTGATGATCGCAAGGCCTTCCTCTCGTCGTGCGTGTATCTCGCGGTCATGCTGGTGGGTGCGGCGATTGCACTTTATCCGCGTCTGCTGCCTTCAACCACCGGCTCACAAAATGACATTACCATCGACCGCGCGCTTTCGGGGCCGCATGCGTTGCATGTT
>JASIKQ010000141.1 GCA_030049565.1 Candidatus Sulfotelmatobacter sp. | reverse complement strand
TCCTGCAGGAAAACATTCTCGCTGCCTGAATAACCCAACTGCCCAGAGAACAAATTGCCGTTTTCGTCGTACGCCGCTATCGGATCATACTGCGGCCCTGCATCTGTGCCGCTGGGCAATTGGCAACCGCCTGACCAGACGGAGCCGAGATCGGTAGAAATAAAAACCCCGGAACTGCTGGAATCGCCCGGAGAGCCATAGCAATAGCTCATGTCCACAAAGTAGTTAGCGGTTATCGCCAAGTCCTCGGAAGAGCTGATAGGGCTGGCGGCCAACACCATCCCGGCTACCGTGATGTTCGAGGCTGCAGGACTGACTTGAACGTTCGCGGTAACACACGGGGCGGGTGAACAGGTGAGCTGCGCCTTCGCATCAAGCGGGGCGACAATGGCAACTGCCATCAGGAGCCAAAATAGAACCCACTTTTCTCTCAGACTCACGCAATGGCTCTAGATTTTGCAGAAACTGACAGTGTGGACTCAGTATCTCACAGCAGATCCGCAAGGGATTATTTCTTTGGGCCGAGAAATCCACAGCCCCGGGGTATTCACAAGGCTGAACTTTCCCAGCGAGGATACAGGTTGGTTCTGTATTTTGGTCTCGAGGGCAGCGCTTTTAATAATATTGACAAGTCTTCGCCGTTGAACAGAGTTGGAAGTGAACTGCAGAAAGCGATGAATGCCCGGCCTTTTAGCCATCAATTCTTTCGCGCCAATCAATGAAGAAAACTGGAGCTCCTACTGTTGGCCCCTTCCCTTTATGTCAGTCTGCCATCCGGCTCTCGGCCAGGACAGTGTGTTCGTGATCGCGAGCGTCGATATCATCGCCCATTGAACTACTCAGCTTGCAAGCTGGGGCGGGTGGGTCAAGGTTTGCATAGCGCGCGGCGATGTGCCCCCTTGTGGTAGGCCCATCCTCTTGCTACCATGCGTTGCCGGAGGTTACCACATGCCCAAGTTTGTAATTGAGCGGGAAATACCCGGAGCCGGAAAGCTATCCGACGTGGAATTACAAGAAATCTCCCGCAAGTCAGTGGCCGTTCTCAAAGAAATGGGGCCTGAGATTCAGTGGTTGCAAAGCTACGTCACCGGCGACAAGGTCTACTGCGTTTACCTTGCTCCCGACGAAGCAACGATCCGGGAACACGCAAAACGGGGAGGCTTCCCGGCAAATCGCATCTCGGCCGTTCGCCGGCTCATCGATCCCAGCACCGCGGAGTAGCTGTACTGGTTTGCTCTCACTTCCCCGTGACCGTTTCCATCGGCGTGGCCTCCATCGGCGGATCATCCGGCGCGAATTGCAGCCGGTTTAGCGCGGCGATGGGACGGGACTCTCGATGAATGCCGAACGTTCGGCGCGGCAAGTTGCCCGCGCCTGCGAACAAGGCAGAGCCGAGGTCGTGCTCTCGGTTCCCGCCAGGTTCGCGGTGAAGTTCGAAGCCCCTTTCCCCGGACTCACTTCCGATCTGCTGGCAAGTGCGAATAAGATGCTGCCATCGGCCGATGAATCTGAGACACAGCCGAAAACCGGCAAAAAGAGTTTTTCGCAAGTTTCGCCCTCGTGGGTACCGCATTGAACGAGAAGGCTGCGGCAAGAAATCACGAGATTACTTAGTTCATTCCTGGCCAAGAAGACCCTGCGAGGCAAGCTGCTTCACACGCCAACTCCGTTCCGTCAGGTAACTATGGCTACACCTAAGCATTAGCCTCACTGCGCCCTTTGCGTCCTCGCTTCAGGACGATGCCTGCCCAGTAACGAACGTTCTGCTCCTGCGCGTGACGTTCGTAATGCGAAATCTACCCTCGCTTGCTAAGGTTGCAACCCCGCCATGCCGATGTCGCAACCAACGGCAATGCTGTCCCGTGGGATCAGGTGGTTTCCGGCGATCTTGCTGCTGATGACATCGCACCTGGTTCTTGCTGGAAGCGGCAGTGAGCCGCTGAACGTTACGTATCGCACATCCACGTCGGAAGTTCGTATCACCTTCTTCACAACCGACAAACAGAATCGTTTCATCGCGAACGTAGGCAAAGATGATTTCGCCGTCATCGACGGCGATATGGTAGTGCGTGACTTCCGAAGCCTCACACGAGCAGAGGAGACTGCCCTCGAGGTTGTAATTCTGGTCGACGCCAGCGCGTCCATTGCGAACCGCCTTCAGCCCACGATCAATGACGTCCTGCGGCTGATTTCTCGAACCCAAGCGAACGCTCGTGTTTCGGTAGCATCGTTTGCCGGCTTGCAGCCCACCATGGTGTGCAGCGGAGATTGCGAAAGTGCACAAGCCACCCAAGAATTGCGCGCCATAGCCTCCGCCGGGCCGACTCCGCTGTATGACACTCTTGCCTATGCCTCGGAGTTTATTTCTAAACGCTCTACGCCGGACGTGCGGCCCGTGCTGATTCTCTTCTCCGATGGTGATGACACCATCAGCAAAATCTCCGCACAAGAGGCCCTGCAAGCCATGATTTCCGCCGGGGCTTTTCTCTACGCTATCGATGTGACGGCCATCGACTTAAACCCAGGCGGCAAAAACAAAGACCAGTCCCAGGGTAGCGGGGTGTTGTGGCAGATGGCGGCGGCCACAGGCGGCAGGTACTTCTCCACGCGGGAGCAGGCTGCCAACGTACTGCAATCGGCTCTTGAAGATCTCCGTGCTTCTTATGTTGTCACCTACGAGCTGCCTAGTCGGGCCGGGGGTTTCCACCCGCTGCGCATCCTGCCTAAGCACAACCCCAACCTTCAGTTTCACTGCCGCAGCGGTTACTTCTACGGAACTCCGTAAAGGAGGAGTATGAAACATATCTTGTGTTTGATTGTGATTTTTCTCAGCCTGCCAGCGGTGGGTGCGCAGCCAATCGGAGTCTACGAGCAAGGAACCGTGGTTCGCATGAAAATGGGCGAATGCCTGCCCACCGTTCACGGCTTCATGACAAACTTCGGCGCGCCCGCTATGCAGATTGGCGCGGAGGTTTGCCCGGAATTTACGCTTATCTCCGACAAAGTCGTCTATATCATCGTCGGAAGATCGTCGAATCAACTGATCCCGCTGGCCGATGTGATCGACTTCCGTCTGCATAACAACGAAGTCGCAGTGCGCCTAGACGATTCCAAGCACGAGGGCAAGTTCTGCATCAAAGAGATGATCCTGCGCTCAGAGTGGGACCGCATCCAGCGCCATATCGACGAACAGATGAAATCCACGGAACTTGAGCAGGTGCGGCGCTGAGGGTCCGAG
>JASIKQ010000140.1 GCA_030049565.1 Candidatus Sulfotelmatobacter sp. | reverse complement strand
GGGCTGGATCGCGTTCTTAGTCTTTCTTCGCCGATCCGCGAGATGAACAGCTCGCTGGTAAGCGGGTATAAACTCTCCTTCTCAACCTCGAGTGACTTTTCGGGATCTTTGGACTGCGTTACCTCGGGCGAGAAATGCGGATCTTGGGGCGCAGGCGGAAAGTTTGCCGTTACCGAGAAGGGCGTGAGGGGCTACATCTTCTCCGGCGTGTTCTCGGGAACGGTTACCTGGACGTCTGATGGTTGCACCGGCTCTGGCAGGAAGGAGAGATGCGAGTACACACTCTCCGGGGATATTAGAGGAATTTACACTCCAGACGGGAAAAAAGGCCCTTCGTATTCTATGCCCGGGTCGGTTCAGATTGTCTTTACCTCTCGTGGACCATACACGGGGAGCGGAATCCTCACCAAGGATACGACCGGAATAACCGATCTCGATCCTGTACCCGAGCCGGAAACGCTCGCTCTTGTGGGGACTGGACTGATGGGTGTAGTGATTACCGCTCGGCGACGTTTCATCTGAAGGTCCCAGAACCGCTCTTAGCGTTGCCTGATGAGTCCGCTCTAATCTGTGTCTCTAGCCGCGTCCACAGACTGTGAAGATGGCGCTCTACCGCTGAGTTAAGCGCTGACTGGTCGGCGATCTGTGCCTGAGTAAATCAGTTCGCTGCCCACTCTAAAGCGTCGAGGTGGCGATTCCGATGGCGTTCCCCCCGCGCCCATCGGCGATACAACTTCAGCACCGGGGAAGTTTTTTACGGAAAGCCCGAGAGCACGACTCTTAGCGATTCGATTTCAAAGAGAACGCTCCGTCGATGACGTGGAAAACACGAGTTTTCCAGAGAACGCCTGCAAGGTCGCAGAGTACAGGCGAAAAGCGCCCGGCCTTGAACCGTTCGCAGAAATGGCGGCAGAAAAATTCGGAAACTTCCCTCTGTTCCGGGCAGCCCTGGCGAGAATAGCCCATCTCTTGCCAGTGATTCTGCGCAGCCCGGCTGTGGTAGCGATAGTAATCGGCAAACGTAGAGCGCTCCAGCCTGGCTCCGTAGTGACCTGGATCGCGGCTCAGCGCCGACCCCGGTTCAATCTCGACCATGCAGGTCTTGAAGCGCATGTGGCGATATTTTTTTCGCAAACGGCGCTGGTAACCGGCCATCTCTTCCAAATCCTGTTTGGTCTCGAAAGGTAAGCCGCAGGTAAAACAGAGAAGAGAATTCACCCCCGCGGATTCCATGGCATCGAGGCAGCCTTCCAGATCCTGATTCGAGTAACGATGCAGCCCATTTCTCTGCCGCAGCGCAGCGTTTTGCGTATGCGGGCTTAAGGTAATAAAAGAATCCTTGCCCGGCAATCTGCTGAAGGCTTCGATAAAGCGGCGAGTAGGAAGAAAATAACGCTCGACCTCGATGTCGAGAGTGATGTCGCGGCGGATCAATTCCTCAAAGATGGGCAAGTAATAATCGTCGGCCTGCGCCCACGGAAATGGATCGAGGGCGAGACAGGCGGAATCGAAGCCGAAACCGGCCAGATCGGCGATGGAAGAGACAACCGCGGAAGCAGAACGCAGAGCTACGCGCTCGCGGCTTGCCAGAAGCGAATGGGCATCATGCGAACCGCCGCAGTAATAGCAGTTGTGAATGCAGCCCCGGCCAATATAGACCTGAAAGACCTTGTGCCCGCCGAACAAAAAATTCTGAAAAGCCTCCGACATCCCGCGAAGGCGAAAGTATCGGGAAAAGCATCGCACGAACGTGGGGTAATCTTTGAGGAGCGCGAAATTTGTAAAGCACATGCTCTCCAGCATCTCGCTATCGGCGGTGTACGCAACCGAATTCAGCAGAACACGCGAAGCGTTTCGATAAGCAAGATTGGGTACATCCGTGAAATCCCGGTCGGAGTAAAAATGCTGCATCAGTTTCAGCAAAGGCATCTCCGCGTCGCCGCGAATCACAAAGTCGATGAAAGGATGGTCCCGAAGAATTTCTTCCGCGAAACAGGAAGCGGTGAAGCCGCCAAGAAGAATGGCGATTTCGGGATGCGCTTGCTTGAGCTTGCGGGCGACTTCAATGACATCGTAGGACTGAAAGTGCCAGTGCAGGTCGAGTCCGACGATTGCGGGGCGGTGCTCATGGATGATGCCCGCCAAATCCAGGGAACCGGCTAGGTGCTGTTCTACGCCGAGATGAATGATCTTGCTGGAATAACAATTCTTGACGAGCAGGTCAGCCAGCCCCAAAAGCCCGATCGGGGGAAATAGTACAAAAGAGAAGTTCCCGATCGGCTTGTAATGGTTCTCAAACTTCGGTACGTGGAGGAACAAAACGTCCATGCAGATCTCGCAACATGGGAGGAGGGCTGCTTGGTCAAATCCTACCAGCCTAGGTCACGGCTGTCTGTGACGTGTGTACATCCTGAATGTGCATAAGACCAACGGTTCGCCCCAGGAGCACGCAAGACGTGGGCTACTACGCCCGGCTTCACTTGACTCGCGCCCCGGCTGCCCGCACTGAAATGCGCAATCCTAGCAGTTTCTTCGTGTAACCGCCCGTGGTAGCCTATCTCTGGTGGGGCGTAATCACCTTAGGATCGCCAAAGCCTCACATGCCCAAAGTAACCCTTCATGGCGGATGAAACCCGACCCTCGCGTTTGACTGTAACTCCCTCGTCCACAGGGACTTCCGGGAGTGATTCTGGTCAAAGAAATCAGCAACTTTCCCCTCATAGCGGGGTTCAATCGAGTGTGAGCACTGCCGCCATCGACAGTAGTGTCTTGATGGCCGTGCCGGGACCGCATCCGGCCACCATGCGGCCGGCCATGACGGGCGTCGAGAACTTTACCGACGCGGAAGTCATGCTGCGCGTCAAGGCGGGCGATCAGTCGGCGTTCGATTATCTGGTGCAGAAATATCGCCGGCCCCTGATCAGCTTTATGTACCGCATGGCGCGCAACGCGGCGGTGGCTGAGGATCTGGCGCAGGAAGTTTTTCTGCGCGTGTACCGCTCGCGCGAGAGTTACGAAGCCAGCGCGAAGTTCACCACCTGGTTGTATCGTATCGCGACCAACCTGGCGGTGAATCACGCGCGCGACACGCGCAAAGAGCGCCCGGAGGTGACCGTCAGCCTCGATGAACCCGATGACGAAACCGGCATGACGGTCGATGTGGCAGATAGCCGCATGACGGTCGAACAGAATCTGCTGCGCCGCGAGCGCCTCTTGGCCATCCGCGCCAAAGTCGAGGCTCTGCCGGAGCGGCAAAAGCTGGCAGTGATCATGCACAAGTATCAGCAGATGGATTACAAGCAAATTTCCGAAGTTTTGAAGTTGAGCGAGTCGGCAACGAAGTCGTTATTGTTCCGGGCTTACGAGACTTTGCGCGAACAGTTAAAAGAATTTGTATAGGAGTGGATTTCCGGGCGAGTGGTGGCGAAGAAAATAAGGGGATGGGTTATGAAGTGCGAAGAAGTTCGAGAGATGATGCCGGATCTGGCCGCGGGATTAACGGCCATGACGCCTGAGGTCAGCAATCATCTGGCGGGCTGCGTTGGCTGCGCGGCAAAGCTGGCAGAGTTCCGCCAGACCATGGCCTTGCTCGATGAGTGGCAGGCGCCGGAGCCGTCGCCCTATTTTGACGTGCGTTTCGAGGCGCGGCTACGAGAAGAAGTCGCCCGGCCGCAGGCCGGATGGCTCGCATGGTTCCGGCAGCCCGTGCTGGCCGCGGCTCTAACCGTGTTAATGGCGATTGGGATTGGCTTGTTCTTCCGCAACGACAGCGGCGTCTACAATCCGGATGACGTAGTAGCCGTGAATGATGTCGTCTCTCAATCGGGAGAGGGTACGGCCGTGAGCGATCTGCAGTCGCTGGAGAAAAATCATGACCTCTACTCGGATTTCGAGCTATTGGATGACTTGCAGGTGCAGCAGGACGTGACCGCGAACCCATAGTGCCGCGCTGGAAGAGCGGTACTTCAGCCTTGCCCTGAGCGAGGTCGAAGGGGCCGCGTAAGGTGTGGAAATCATGGCGGTTAGCCTTGGCGTTCTGCGGGTGGTGGGGGGGCAGAAAAAATGAAGCGGTTTAGAATGACAGCGGGAAGCTTGTCGGCCAGCCTGATTCTGGCAGGCTTGCTGA
>JASIKQ010000139.1 GCA_030049565.1 Candidatus Sulfotelmatobacter sp. | reverse complement strand
CATCAACTCTCTCGACAGCGAATACTTCGACAAGCTCTCTGCGACTTCGCCTCAAGTCGTGCACGATGCCGGACCCTCGCTCGATAGCGAGCAACTCTGGTTCAACCAGGTTGCCAAGGCCCCGATTTCCGCCTACAAGAAAAACTGGTTCCGCTCAACCGCGTTCCGCCGGGCGATTTCTGAGGCGATCAACCGCGACGATCTCAGCCGCCTCGTTTACCACGGCCATGCCCAGCCGGCATTGGGACCTGTCTCCCCGGCTAACAAGTTATGGTTCAACAGTAACCTCAAGCCTCAGCCCTACAGCCCAGACGCGGCTTTGAAAACCCTGCAAGGGGAGGGCTTTCGTATCGAAAATGGTACCCTCAAAGACAAAGATGGCAATGAGGTAGTCTTCTCCATCATCACCAATGCCGGCAACAAAGCGCGCGAACGAATGGCCGTGCTCATTCAAGACGACTTGCAGAAAATCGGAATTCACGTGAACGTTGTCACCCTCGACTTTCCCTCCCTGATCGAGCGCATGATGCAAAGCTTTGACTATGAAGCCATCCTGTTGGGCCTGACCAACGTCGATCTCGACCCCAACGGCGTGATGAACGTGTGGCTAAGCTCTTCGGAGAACCATCAGTGGAATCCATCTCAGAAGGCTCCCGAGACCATGTGGGAAGCCGAGATCGATCGCCTGATGCGCACGCAAGCCTCTGCCGCCGATCCCAACAAGCGCAAAGCAGCCTTCGATCGCGTGCAGGAAATCGTGGTCGAGCAGCAGCCGTTCATTTTCTTGATCAATAAGAATGCGCTTTCGGCGGTTTCGACCTCGGTGCACGGCGCTGCCCCGGTTATTCTGTCGCCGCACACTTACTGGAATGCGGAATGGTTGACGGTGGCGGGAAAGTAGGCCGCAGATTCTGCAGAGTCATACCGATGGAAATCAGAACGATTTGACTTTTGTATGTCCCTTCAGTCAATAGAACCGCTGCTCTGCGCTAACGTTTCGGTTCGCTACGCCGGCAAACCTGCGATTCTGCGCGATGTGAGATTCGATATGCAACCTAGTGAGGTGCTCGGGCTGATCGGGCAAAGCGGCTCCGGCAAAAGCACTCTCGCCATGACCATCCTTGGTCTGCTCGATAAAAAGCGCTCTCATGTCGAAGGCGCAATCAAATTTCAGGGTTCCGACTTGTTGCAACTTTCCGAGCACGAGCTGCGCGCGCTGCGAGGCCGGACCATCGCGTTGGTCCTGCAAAGCCCGCTGTCTTCCCTGAATCCCGCGCTGAAAATTCGCACCCAACTGAAAGAAGCGTGGCGCGCGCATGCATCCGGCACCTCCGCCGAGTGTCTCCGTGCCATTCGAACTGCGCTGGAAAACGTTTCTCTACCGTCCAACGACGATTTTCTTCGCAAGTATCCTTCGCAAATGAGCGTAGGCCAGGCGCAACGGGTACTGATTGCCATGGCCATCCTGCATCAACCTGCCCTGCTCATCGCCGACGAAGCCACCAGCGCGCTCGACGTCATCACCCAGTCCGAAATTTTGTCGTTGTTCCGCGCATTGAATCGCTCTACTGGCATGGCCATCCTCTATATCTCTCACGACCTCGCCTCGGTTGCTGGAATTTGCGACCGCATCGCTATTTTGCACGAAGGCGCAATTGTGGAATGCGGAACGACGCAGCAGATTTTCGCTAACCCTCGTCACGAATACACGCAGAAGTTGATGGCCGCTATGCCACGCATTGAGCCCTCGTTGCCGGCGAACAAAATGTGGGCAGCCTCTGTAACCTAAGCCCGGCATCCAACCCACTCAGCGCGTTTCCACGGCGACTCATTCATCTCTGTGAGTAACCTCATCTGGAAACCAAAGTAAGCGCGTCCCCCAGAACAGGAACAACGCGTGGGACAATCTGTCCCGCGGCCCCTGTCAGAGGACAGAGTGGCCCAAATCGCATGCGCACCATCTCTCCGATCCTCAGCATTCACAATAACTTACGAACTGCGAAGTGGCCCCGCCCGTGCACAACTTAGACCGACCGGAAGTAACTCCTCCCCGACCGTTTCTAGGAAAGTGAGACCTATGTCTCAGAAGGCGAAGACAAAACCTACGGACCGTGGCCAGCGCCGCAGTGCAGCGTGGGGAAAACGGCTGAGCACGGTGGTGTTGCTTTTGGTTGCAGAGACGGCAATCGCCCAGGGTTCGCGAGAACTGGCTGGAAAATTCGCCCCTGACCTGGCCCCCATTATGGCGCGAGCGCAGAAGAGTGATGAGACGCAGGGGACCACGAAGATCATTGTGCAGTATCGGCAAGCTCCGCGTGCAATGCAGGAGGCACGCGTGAAGCGCATGGGCGCTCACCTAAATGCGAGGCTCGGCTTGGTAAAGGGCATGGCCCTGACGATTCAGGCCAGCGCGCTGCCGGCTTTGGCGGCTGACCCTGAAGTGGTTTCGATCCATCTCGACCACCCCCTCAAAGGAATGGATTCAACGACGAACGCGGTTGTGAACGTCTCCTCCGCCTGGAATGCCGGCTATAACGGATCTGGAATCGGCGTAGCCGTGATTGACAGCGGCATCAACGACAGTCATCCCGATCTTTGGGATGCGAAGCTGACTCATTCGCGTGTGGTTTATCACCAGGATTTCACAGGCACTGCGACGAGCAACTCGAGCGGCGCCAAATATGATCTGTACGGCCACGGTACCCACGTCGCAGGAATCATTGGCGGTGACGGTTATCTCTCCAACGGGAATTACAGCGGCGTGGCGCCTGCGATAAATCTAGTGGATTTGCGGGCATTGGACGAGAATGGAAACGGCAGCGACAGTACCGTCATTGCCGCCATCCAGGAAGCCATCTCGCTGCAGAACACCTACAACATCCAGGTGATCAATTTGTCGCTTGGACGCGGCATCTCCGAAAGCTATACGCAGGATCCTCTCTGCCAGGCTGTCGAATCGGCGTGGA
>JASIKQ010000138.1 GCA_030049565.1 Candidatus Sulfotelmatobacter sp. | reverse complement strand
AGCAGCATTTCGGGATCGCGCAGCGAAGAAGACTGCTGCAAGAAAATCATGCCGTCGACGACAGAAAAATCGGAATTCGAGGGCCGCGACCGCCACGCTTGCAATTGCTGCCGTATCGACGACCACGCCTCGGGAATCTCCTCCAGCAATTGCGTGACTGTGCGCTGCACGGCGCGCGCGTGTCCGAAGTAAATTCGCATCCAGTCGGCCGCGCTAAGCTCGCCCGCATCGCTCACCCCAATTTTTCTTGCCGCGGCTTCATCCTGCGCCTCCCAGCTCAGGGCATTGTCGTCGCGCCCGTGCCGGTAATGCAAAAAACATCGAGCCGCCATCAGAAATTCCAGCGCCGCATCCAGTTGTCTGCGCACCGGCAATCGCAACGAACTCGCGTCCGGCCAGCCGCCAAGTTTGCTCATGGCTGAAATCTGCGCCAGCCAGCAGGCCACGTTGCAATCGCGCAAACCGCCCGGCGTTTCCTTTACATTCGGCTCGAGATGAAATACCGTTTCCCCGAATTTCCCATGCCGCGCTCGCGTCACCTCGGCCAGGCCCTGCAACAAAGGCTTGGCTTCGCGCGTCACCAGCTTAGGGATGACTTTGTCGTGCAGCCGGGCAAACAATTCCCGGTCGCCTGCCAGGTACCGACAATCCAGAAGCGATATGGTGAACTCAGTATTGTCGGGGTCGAAACGGTCACATTCCGACAGCGTGCGTGATGCCGGACTCAGCTTCAGCTTCAAGTCCCACAATTCCTGCGAGAAATGCCGGACCGTTTCTTTGTAGGTTTCTTCAGCGCGACGATCGGCATATAAAAAAAGCAGATCGATGTCGGAATAGGGGAAGAGCCATCCACGCCCGAAACCGCCGGTAGCTACCAACGCCAGCTCGTGGGCGCCGGCTCTATCGGATGACACGAGGTCGTGCCAAAGCCGTTGGAGAACATCCTCGATGAGACGCGTGCGCTGCGCCACGGCAGAGCTGCCGTCACCGGTTGCCTGGAATTCAGCGGCGATTCGCGCCGACCCCTCGGTCAGCGCACTGCGCAGTTCATTGATAAGTGGAGACGCTGCCATCATGACAATGCGTCAATCAGCCATACATCCGCGATTCCTCTAACTGTTTCCGAAATAATTTCTGAAAAACTCCATTCTGAAAACTCGATCTTGGGTGGCGCAACGCTTCCAGCGCTGCGATAAAGGTTTCTTTTCCGAGCGGGCTTTAGCCCCCGAGGTTTCGATTGCGACTTTTTCAGCAACCTACAGCGCTCCCTCGCCCCGCTCCTCGTTGCGGATGCGAATCGCTTCGTCAATTCGACTGTAAAAAATCTTGCCGTCGCCAATTTTGCCGGTACGCGCCGCGGTCAGTATGGCTTGCACCGCTTTTTCGACCATGGCATCGGGCAGTACCAGTTCGATCTTGGTTTTAGGAATTAGATCTACGCTGTATTCGCGGCCGCGATAAACTTCCGTGTGCCCTTTTTGCCGCCCATGACCGCGGACCTCGAGCACCGTCATGCCCTCTACGCCAATTTCGTGCAGGGCGTCCTTCACCGCATCCAGCCTGGAGTTCTGAATCACTGCTTCGACCTTGGTCATGATGTTCTTCTCGAGACTTTTCCCCCCAACCCTCAAAGATTCTACGCCGAAGGCTCCCAGTAATAGCCTTCTTCCCCGTGCTGCGACAAATCCAGCCCCTGAACTTCTTCCGCTTCGCTGACGCGCAATCCGATTGTCATATCGACAATCTTCAGGATGATTAAAGTGCCCACAATCGCCAGTCCCCACGAGATCACGACACCCACAAACTGGTTCAACAACTGATGCGCATTTCCCTCGATCAGACCGGAGGGCAGCGTATTCCCCTGCGCGTCTTTGAAAACCGGATTCACCGCGCTGGACGCGAAAACCCCCGTCAGGAGTGCTCCCAGCGTTCCCCCCGCGCCATGCACGCCGAAGGCGTCGAGGGAATCGTCGTAACCAAAAATCGCTTTTACCTTGACGACCATCCAGTAGCAAAAAACGCCCGCGATCAGCCCGATCAGCAGTGCGGGCATGGGCTTCACGAATCCCGAAGCCGGAGTGATGGCGACCAATCCCGCCACGGATCCAGAAATCGCGCCCAATGTAGTTGGCTTGCCGCTGCGCAGCCATTCGGCCCCAGCCCACCCCGCAGCTGCCGCGGCGGCGGCAAAGTGCGTAGCCACAAACGCGCTCGTGGCCAGGCTTCCCGCGCTCAGCGCGCTGCCGGCGTTGAACCCAAACCAGCCGACCCACAACAGGCACGCTCCGATGAAACTCAAAACCACGCTGTGCGGCGGCATCGGTTCTTTGGGATACCCAACCCGTTTGCCCAGGTAGAGCGCGCACACCAACGCGGAGACTCCGGACGTAATATGAACCACCGTGCCCCCCGCAAAATCAAGCGTGGGGAAACGCCCGCCCAGAGCTGCATTCAACAGACCGCCTTTGCCCCACACCATGTGCGCCATCGGATCATAAATAATGACCGACCACAGGAT
>JASIKQ010000137.1 GCA_030049565.1 Candidatus Sulfotelmatobacter sp. | reverse complement strand
ACGCCGGCGGATGGGACAACAAAAAAGTCGGTGCAGTCGATTTTGGCGACAAGCTGCCCTTCGATGTTTACGATACAGTGCTGCGCTGGTACGACAGTCTTCTCAAAGGAATCGCGAATGGACTGGAACATGAGAAGCCGGTAAGAATCTTCGTCATGGGCAAGAACGATTGGCGCGAGGAGGATGACTGGCCGCTAGCACGAGCCAAGGCAACGAGATATTACCTGCACTCGACAAAATCGGCCAACGGTCTTGCCGGAAATGGCACGCTGACCACCACTGCGCCTGGCGACGAAAAACCTGACCAATATGTGTACGATCCGAACGATCCCGTTCCCACAATCGGAGGCCCGCTATGTTGTGGACCACTGCCTACCGGCATCGGTCCGGAGGATCAGCGTCCCGCTGAGGTGCGCGACGACGTGCTTGTGTTTTCGACACCCGCCTTCACTCAGGAGACTGAAGTTACAGGTCCGATATCGCTCGAATTGTATGTGAGCACCTCCAGGGTCGATACGGACTTCACGGGGAAACTGGTTGACGTGTGGCCGAACGGGTTTGCCCAGAATCTGACCGAGGGCATACTTCGCCTGCGCTACCGCAATTCTCAGGAGAAACCGGAACTGGCAAATCCCGGTGAAATCTATCGCATCACGGTCGATCTTTGGGCAACAAGCGACGTTTTCTTGCCAGGACATAAGTTACGCCTCGAGGTCTCCAGCAGCAATTTTCCTCGCTTTGATCGCAACTTGAACACCGGCGAAGAGCAAGCTCGAGCAATGCACATGATCAAAGCAACTAATGTGATCTATCACGACGCCTCCCGGCCTTCCGCAGTGGTGGTACCCATCGTTCGTTAGCCCCAGATTACAGGCAAGTACTAAGCCGCTGGCGCGGGCCGACGCTACGCGTGTCACTTGCTCGAAGTTGGTGACGCGAAGCGCCCATTTGGAAGGAACCAGATGTGGGTAGTACCTAGACCAGATCGACCGCAAGCAGCTTCTGCGGTACGTCAAATTTCTACGAGACCGTGGAGAGCGACCTCGACGATCGCACCGTAGCTAGAACTAATCGATCACAAGATCGATTTCTATGGGCAATGGCTAACAACTCTGCAGGGACAGGCCCCTTGCGGTTCGCATTCGAAGTGCAAGAGCTTGTGCCGGCCGACCTCTCGACATCGGCTCCGAGGTGGAACTCCATGACCTTACCGCCAGATCGACGATAGAATCACTGCAGCTGAGATGGAATTACTGCGAGCTCCCGCCGGCAGTAGATGAATCGGGGTTTCGCAATCAAAACACAAAAGGTACTTCACAGGCTTCTCGGGCTGTAAAGAATTTGAGGGGAGTGGGGAGGGTGCACCCGTTTTCAGGTAATGATCTCGCTTGGGACTAGCTGCGGCGGGCGAGCGCTTCTAACTGGTCTAGGTTGGCAGCCGAAACTGCAAGGAACTTCGATGGGTTACGATTGTGAGTGCCAAAAATATTCAGGCGACCGTTCGATTCGGTAGATGTTAAGCCAGTCTTATGAGCAATAAGGTCCGGCCAAACGTGCCATCCAGGAAATTGTTGTCGATGTTATCCAGATTCACGCGACAGATTTCCGTCATTTTCTGGCGATGGGCAGGTGAAGCGTAACGCAGGTGCCTTGCCCCGGCTGACTGGTAATCTCGGCGTTCCCTCCGTGCAGAGACATGATGCTTTGCACGATAGCCAGCCCTAAGCCCGTTCCACCCGAAGTCTGCGAACGTGACGAATCCACGCGATAGAAGCGATCGAAGACATGTGGCAACGCCTCGGCCGGAATACCGACCCCGGTATCGGCCACCGCAATGTTGATCATTGAGGCGTGGGCCTCTGCCCCCAGCGTAACCGAGCCTCCTGGCGGAGTGTGCGCGACCGCATTCGACACTAGGTTGCCCACTGCCCGCTGTAGTAGGCCGCGATCCAGTTCCGCGACGACCGGCTCATTGCCGACCGCGGTGGTCAGCGTGATCCCGCTATCGGCTGCCGAAGCTTCGTAATATTCGCGCACGCTGCCCAGGAGCACGCCTACGTTCACGTTCTCAAGACTCAAGTGGGCCAGCGGGCTTTGGGCGCGTGCCAGGAATAAGAGATCGCTAATGAGCATGGAAAGCCGCACGGCTTCTTCCAGGCACGAACCGAGCACGTCGCGATATTCGTCGATCGTGCGGGCGCGGGCCAGCGCCACTTCAGCTTCGCCCCGAATGTTATTGACCGGCGTGCGCAGTTCGTGCGCGATATCGGCAGAGAATCGCGAAATGCGGTCGAACGATTCTTCCAGCCGATCGAGCATCTCGTTGAAAGTGCCCGCCAGCGAGGCTAACTCGAGCGGGTATCCCTCGGGCAGAATACGCTCACGAAGATTGCTTGAACTGATGTGGCGCGCGGTGGTCGCCATCTCTTCGACCGGGCGAATGCCATGCATCGTAATTTGATGACCGACGATTGGAAAAATGGCGCACGTCGCCAGCAGGATGAACCATGACCAATGGCGGCAGCGCGCCAGCAATTCTTCTTCCTGCGAAACGTCGATGGCAACCTGAACGGTCGCCGTGTGGGTTGGGGACGAGCCAACCGGTACTCGATCCTCAGTTGCCCGAAAGGCTTGACCGGCGCGCCCTTTGATCGAAATGCCGCGTCCCGGACGGCTGCTCGTCTGCACGCTGAAATCGGTCAGATCGAGTTGCTCGGCCATGTCCGGCGTCATCAATGATGGCTGGCCGTCTTGATCCAGAATGCGGATGTAGAAGTGCTGATACCGGCGCGCCGCCGATTCCAGTTCGACCTCTTCGCGCAGCGCATCCACATCATTCGGCCGCTCGCGCAGCATTGTTCGAATCACGTTGAGTTTGTCGGCAAGAAAAAGATCTGTGCTCTTTTCCAGTTCCTTGAACAGGAGCACGTACAAGCTGGCTGTCACCAGAAACAGCAGCGTCAACCCGACGATGGCGTATCCGGCCGTCAGTTGGAAAGCGAGCGTGCCGGTCTGCTGCGGCACCGCCGCCAGCTTATCCTTCAGCTTCCAGGACATAGCCGGCTCCCCGAACGGTGTGGATCAACTTGAGAGGAAAAGGTTCGTCCACCTTGCTGCGCAATCTTCGGACGTTGACGTCGACGACATTGGTGTCGCTGTCAAAATTCATGTCCCAGACCGCCTCGGCAATCAGAGTTCGCGAGAGGACTTCGCCTGCCCGGCGCGCCAAAAGTGATAACAGAAGAAATTCTTTGGTCGTCAAGTCCAACCGTTGACCAGCACGAGTAGCGCGCTGGCGTAATAGGTCGATCTCCAAATCGCCCATGCGGAGGGTTTCCTGCGGGCGGGGTGGACCGCGGCGCAGCAGGGAGCGCACACGCGCGAGTAATTCGGAAAAGGCGAAAGGTTTGACCAGATAGTCATCGGCCCCCAATTCGAAGCCGTGGACCCTTTCGTGGACCGCGTCGCGGGCAGTCAGAAGCAACACTAATGCCCGCCGGCCGGCTTGGCGCAGGCGGGTCAGAACCTGCCAGCCATCCAGACCAGGAAGCATCACGTCGAGGATCACAAGATCGAAATCGACTTCCTGCGCCAGGTGCAGCCCTTCCAGACCGTTGTCGGCTAAATCCACGACAAAGCCTGCTTCGCTAAGTCCCTTCTTCAGGAACTTGGCGGTTTTTGATTCGTCTTCGATGGCCAAAATCTTCATGCTCTTGGCAGCATGACCAGTCAGGTCAAAAGGTGAATCGAGCTGAGAACTGCAACTGGCGCGGCAGCCCATTCGGACTGATTTCCTGCAGCGTGCCGAAATTGCCGGGACCCGAGTTGGGTACCAGGAAGCAGGTTTGAGTGAGCGAAACGCCATCGCCGCAAGGATACGGAGACTGGGGAGATTTGGGACCCTGGGTTCCGATCGGGTTGTATTGAATCTGGTTGATTCCGTCGCCGTTCTGAACGTAGTAGTTGGGATGGTTGAAAAGATTGAAGGCCTGCACTTCCAGTTCTAGTTCCTTGCTTTCTCTGATGGGAATGCTCCGCCCTAGGCCAAGATCGATTCTTTCCAGCCAAGGGCCGTAGAAAGAATTCAGGCCGATGCCCGGCGTCGGCCCTGCGCCGTTGATGCCGCCGGCGGTATTGGCTGTGTCTTCGTTGAAGGCCGTGTCGTTCAAATTGTCGTCAGCGCCGGTGCAATCACTGAAATCGAGCAGGCCGCTCACACTGGTGCAGGCCGGGCTCAACAAACCGGCATAGGGACGGCCAGAGGAAAATTCCATTACCGTGCTAAGCCTCCAGCCCTCAAGCACGGCGTGGCTCGTGCCCGAAGATGCGAACCGTTCCAGTCGCGGCTGATACACCGCGGCGAAAGTGAGCTTATGGCGCTGATCGAGTAATGAGGGAGCGTGGGTGTTGCTGAAATCGAACTGATTGTTGAAATCCATGCCATCGAGCATGATGCTTTTGGCGAAAGTGTAAGCCGCCTGCAGCGAAAGCCCGCGTGTCATGCGTCGCTGCAGTTGCACGAAGAGAGAGTTGTAGTAGTTCTGCGCAGGACTGATCAGTTCATTGATCTGGCCGA
Source organism: Candidatus Sulfotelmatobacter sp. (assembly GCA_030049565.1). Lineage (GTDB taxonomy): Bacteria > Acidobacteriota > Terriglobia > Terriglobales > Acidobacteriaceae > Sulfotelmatobacter. The sequence continues at coordinate 1,866 of JASIKQ010000137.1, read as the reverse complement.
AGTTAGGGTTGATGTAGCCTTCTGTGAGCAGACCGGCGTCCATGGTGGGCAGAGTGTAGCTGGGCCCGGTGCATGGAGCGCTGGTGCTTCCGGGAATAATCGTTGTTCCCCGAGGGCACACGATGTACGTTGTCGTGCCTTGCAACGGAAAAAGGTTCGCATCATAGGCGCTGCCCGAAAGAATATGCACACCATGGTTAAACATGGTGCCGATGCTCACGGTTGTGTTTTCGTCTATCTCACCCTCGATCTGCAAGCTCGCCTGCAGAATGTACGGCGCCCGGAAATGCGGAGAAACGAGGGAAATGTCCGGCGGCGCCTGGAAGGAAGAATTCTGCGGAAAAATGCTCGGGAAGGTCGGGCTTTGCTGATTCGGAGGAGCGCTCGTTGGAGAGGTGCTTACCGAAAATTGTTGCGAGTTGAGCCCATTCGAAATAACGGCGTTGCGGTAATTCAGACCGTTCATGTTTGTGTAGAACATACCGAATCCGCCGCGCACGACCGTCTTCTCCACCGGCTGCCAGGCAAATCCTAGGCGCGGGGCGAGGCGAAGAAACTGATTTGGATACTGCCCCGTGAGCGGGAATGCCGGATTTTCCTGCGGCTGAGGATAAACCTGAAAATCCTCGCGCAAGCCCATCTCCCAGGTCAGCTGCGGTAATGCGCGATAAGTATCCTGCGCGTAAAAACCATAATAAGGAACGGCAAAGGCGAAGGTCGGGTTTCCGAAGGCCTGACTGAAGGTGTTATATTCGCCGAGCGCAAAATCCTCCAGGTTCGAAAATTCATACAGACCGAGCGGCGAACCGAAATCGATAGCTTCGTTGGGGTCGGCGCCGCCGTCGTCGGTATCGGCATCCCAGGTGCGGTTGAAATCGAAACCAAATTGCAGAGTGTGCCTGCCCATGATGAAGTCAATACGATCAGCCAGCGAGTACTGCCTTTCAAAAACTCTTCCTACGGAAAAGGCGTTATTTCCCAGGATGAAAGCGGGGCTGTCCAGAACGATGGTGGGAGTGTTCGGCGCCAGTCCGGTTGGTGTTGCGATTTCATTGTCTTGCGAAGTGCCGGCATGAAACTCGTTTAACAGGCGCGAGGAAAACGTGTGGGTCCATCCTAGAGTGGTCTGTTCGGTGCGGACGTAAGCGTTGGCCAGCGATTGCGTTCCGTAGTTACCGACCGTCGGATCCAGGATGACGCCGCCAGGGGAATTGAAGCGGTTCAAATTAAAGGTAAGAAACAAGCTATCGCGGTTGGTGGCCTGAAAATCCAGCCGGGGCGTAATCACCCAATCGTTGGCCGTTCTGGCCTTGGTCCCAAGATTGGAATTCAAGGCGTTGATCGTATTCGCGACTTGCTGCAGGTAAACAGGATCGGTCGGATCGGATAGGACCGATGACGGGGTATCAGCTCCGGGTATCGGAAGAGGCCCGTTCGGGGACGGCAGAGTGGTTCCGGCCGGAATGCCAAAATTGGCGTTCAGAAAGGAGCTCAAGTTTTGCGCATTCGTGGTGAGCGCTGTATTGATTACGGAAATGGGGAAGTTGCGAAGTTGCTGTTCGTAATCCACAAAGAACCACGCGCGATTGCGCTGGATCGGTCCGCCCACTCTGACGCCGAATTGCTGCAGCGAGTCGTTCGGCTTCGGATAGCCAGCCTCTTCATCCAGTTGGTCATTGGCCCCGAATACCGAGTTGCTGTTGTAGTAGAAAGCGCTCCCGTGGAAGGCATTGCTGCCGGACCTCGTCACCGAGTTTACGAAGCCAGCACCCCCGCCGTAAATGGCCGAATACGGGCTCACTGAAACCTGGAACTCCTGAATCGAATCTTCGCCAAACAGGTACGGGATGCGATTGCGGCCGATGA
>JASIKQ010000136.1 GCA_030049565.1 Candidatus Sulfotelmatobacter sp. | reverse complement strand
GGATACGCTGTAGTGGTGCTCATCATTCGGCACATGTTCATTAGGTGAGTAGGCCGTGATGCGTTTGAGGTTTTTGTAATGAGCGCCCGGCCACCTAAGCTCTATCCCCGCTTGCCAGCCGTTTTCTTGCCGGGCCTGCGCACGCCGCTTGGCTTCTTCTCCCCAAACACCCGCGCGAAAATCTTGTCCACATTCTTCAACTGTCTTTGCAGATCGAATGCATGCTCGATCTGCTTTCGCGGCACGCGACCGGCGATCTCTATATCCCCCAGAATCAACTGCCGGAAATCCAGTCCCTCTTTCCACGCGCGCATGGCATGCGCCTGCACCAGCCGGTATGCATCTTCGCGGCTGACGCCGTGCTCCACCAGATCGAGCAGCAACTGTCCGCTGAAAATCAGCCCGCGCGTCGAGTCCAGATTTACCTGCATGCGCTGGGGATATACGAACATGGTATCGACCAGATTCGTGGTCTTCGAGAGCAAATAATCGGTCAGTGTCGTCGAGTCCGGAAGGATTATGCGTTCGACCGACGAGTGGGAAATATCGCGCTCGTGCCACAGCGCTACATTTTCAAATCCCGCCTGCGCGTTGCCGCGCACTACACGCGCCAGTCCGCTGATCTGCTCGGCGTTCACCGGATTGCGCTTGTGCGGCATGGCCGACGAGCCCTTCTGCTTTTCGCTGAAGAATTCTTCCGCCTCGCGCACTTCGGTGCGTTGCAAGTGGCGGATTTCGGTCGCGATTTTATCGAGCGTAGAAGCGATGACCGCCAACGTAGCCACATAGTGCGCGTGGCGATCGCGCTGAATCACCTGCGACGAAACCGCCGCCGCCTTCAAACCGAGGCGCGTGCAAATCTTCTCTTCGATTTCAGGAGTGAGATGGGCGAAGATTCCCACCGCGCCCGAAAACTTTCCTACGCGCATGTCTTCCGCCGCTGCCGCAAAGCGTGAGATGTTGCGCTGGGTTTCCGAATACCAGTTGGCCAGCTTGAATCCGAACGTGATCGGCTCGGCGTGAATGCCATGGGTGCGGCCAATCATGGGCGTGTCTTTGAATTCCCAGGCGCGGCGTTCGAGCACCTCGCCCAGACGCTCAAGATCCTTCGCAATTAGGGTTGACGCCTGCTTGATGAGCAGCGCCTGCGCGGTATCGACCACGTCATTGGAAGTGAGCCCGTAATGAAACCAGCGGGCGTGCGGGCCGACGATCTCGGCTACCGCCGTGGTAAAGGCGATCACATCGTGGCGAACTTCGGCTTCGATTTCGGCGATGCGCTCCACGCGAAAATCGGCGCGCTCGCGGATGGCCCGCGCCGCCTCTTTCGGCACCATGCCAGCCTCGGCGAGAGTTTCCGTGGCGGCGACTTCGACCTCCAGCCAGGTGCGAAAGCGGTTTTCATCGCTCCAGATGCGGCCCATCTCCGGGCGGGTGTAACGCGGAATCAAGGCGAGCGCCTCCTGTTCAGCTCACGAGTGGGACAGAGGATTCTAAATGGACGGGAGGAAAGAGGCCAGCGCCCTACCACCTTCCCGGCAAACGTCATACAATACCTTGAAAGCCTCAACTATGTCTCCCATTCCAGACGATCTCACCACCATTAAAGACGACATGATCGCCTTCATCGAAGGCCACGGCATGCGCCGCTTCCACGGTTATGTCGATTACGAAGAAGTGCAGTGCATCATGTGGGAGATGGGCGGCAATCCCGACGGGTGGAAGGATTTTGTCGAGCTGGCCAAAACGGCGGGCGCTCCCTTTCTCACGATGCACTCGTGGAAGCTGGAGCGTGAAGAGCTCGATGACCTGGTCGAGCATCTCGGGCAGTCGCAGCTTTCGGATGGCGACGACGTGGAAGACGCCCGCTGGCTGCGCGCGCACATCGGCAAAATCGGTTTCTTGCAACTCGGCTGGGGCTATCAGGGGTCGATGTTTCTCTGCGAACTGGGCACGGACTGGTACGAGCGCTATCAGCGGCTGCTCGAAGTTTCGGAAGATTTCGGAGGCATTCCCATCGACGGCTCCGATCAGGATGACGAGCTTTAGCCGTGCGCTGGCAACTTGCCGTCGACGACGCCTTTCAGGTGCACAATCTCGCCCTCGCTCTCGGCGAAATGCCTGAGTTGCGGCTCGGAGTTTTCGATCACAAGCGCAGCCAATCCAAACGCCAGAATTCGCTCGAAACTTTAGCGCGGCTCCTGACTCGGCGTGGCCTCAGCACTCCCGGGGAGGCCGCCCGCTTTCTGTTCCCTTCCGTGGGTCACTTACATGCGCCCGAGCAGATGACCGGGGTGCGTGCCGCCGTCGACCGCATCGACGCCGCCATCGAACGCAAAGAGCCGATGCTGATCTATGGTGACTACGACGTCGATGGCACGATGGCGATTCTTATTCTGAAGACCGCCATTGAACTCTGCGGCGGCACAACTGATTTCCACGTGCCGCACCGCATCCGCGAAGGCTACGATTTGCGCGATGACGTGATCGAACGGGCCGCGAGCGCGGGCATTCGGTTGATCATCAGCGTCGATATGGGCATCCGCGCTTTCGCGCCGGCGGAAACCGCGCAGCGGCTCGGCGTAGATCTGATTGTCACCGATCATCACCTGCCGGGATCAGACGGCGTGCCAAAAGCATTCGCCGTCGTGAATCCGAATCAGGCGGGATGCAAATATCCCTATAAGCAACTCTGCGGTGCGGGCGTAGCGTTCAAAGTTGCTCAAGGGCTGATTCAAAAGCGCCTCCCCCCGGAAGATCACGCGCGCATGTTGCAGTCATTTATGAAAGTGGTGGCGATTGCGACCATTGCCGATTCTGT
>JASIKQ010000135.1 GCA_030049565.1 Candidatus Sulfotelmatobacter sp. | reverse complement strand
ACAATGGTCTTGTCTTCACCGAGCGAATTAATCAGTTGGACGGAGCTCTCCCGCCCCACGGTAAGAGGTAAAACGGCGTGAGGAAAAAGGACGGTATCGCGCACCGGCAGCACCGGCAGCGCCCGTACGTCATTGCTTTCCCGGTGCTTAGCTTCGGAAAGCGGTTGTTGGCTCATTGACTCTCCTTGAGTGTAACTCACTCAAGCTTAGATGAGATTCCGAAGGAAAGGTTTCAGCTCTCCTTTTTCAGGCAGTTGCTTGATTCTATCGCCAAAATGCCCGGTTGCACATGATATCCAAGGTCCAGCGGCTAACGCGGATCGATTTCAGGTGGCGCAGCGGTTTACAACTGCGACAACGCCGTTAATTAATTGTGAAGCTCTAGCCCATGAGATCGCGTTTTTTTGGCAGCTATCAGGCCGCCCGGTATATCCCCAGCACTTTAATGAACTCCGCAACTTCGCCCAGGTGCCGCAGCGCGTTGCGCGCCGGTTCGTCGTCACCCCGCAGGAAGTCAACATAAAAAACGTATTCCCACGGCCGTCCTCGTAGGGGGCGCGATTCAATTTTGCTCAGGCTGATGTCGCGCAGTGCGAATACGCTGAGCGATTTGAACAGCGCACCGGGAACGTTTTTCACTTTGTAAGCAATGGAAGTTTTGTTGGCGCCGCGTGGAATGCGGCTATGCGTCGCTTTCGGCGTCGACTTGCGTATCAGGAAGAATCGGGTGAAGTTGCACTTGTCGTCTTCGATACCCGCCGCAAGAATTTTTCCGCAATATTCGCACGCCGCATGCCGTCCGGCGATGGCGGCAGCATCCGTCAGTTGCTGCGTGATAACGTGCTTCACGCTGCCCGCGGTGTCATAAAACGGCACCGGCTCCATGCGCGGATGCCGGCGAAAAAACTCGCGGCACTGATCAAGCGCCACGGGATGTGACAACACTCTGCGGACTGCGCTCAATCTGACGCCGGGAGCGGCAATTATATTGTGAACAATGCGCAGGAGGAATTCGGCCTGAATATAAACGGCGCGCGCGACCAGCAGATCGGCGTGCTCCGCAACCGTTCCGGCGAGAGAATTTTCTATGGGGATAACCGCGGCGGAAACCGATCCGCGCTCAACCCGGTCGAATACCTCGGCCGAGCGGGCACACGGCACCACCTGGCATCGCGGCGCCATGCGCTCGGCAGCTTCATGGCTGAAAGAGCCGAGTTCGCCCTGAATCGCAACCTTCATGACCAAGCAAGGTAGCTGGAGAGGGCGGGACAGCGCAAATCATTTCTTTTGTGTTTGCCTTGACTCTAATTTTGCCGATTGCCTATAGGTAATGATGTCATTCCAAACTGCTGCGGAGCGGCGGTGAGGAACCTGCTTTCCTATCCGCGTTATTGGTCCAATCTACTTCGACCCCGACCCCACCGCCGCTAGCTTATCCGCGCCCTCGTTCGGCAGGCGCGTGAGGAAGGGAAACACAGGCGTAATCTCAAACGGCATCTTTTCCCGCGCCAGAGCCAGAGTGACCGGGTGTGCCTTCACCAGTTCGACCTGGTCGCTCCAGGGATCGAGCTTGATTCTTCCGCCCAGGGGCAGGGCGGCAATTTGATCGATGCGCTGCTCATCCAGTTTCGGCGCATTGACCAGCAAGGCCGACATGCGCAAGCTTTTGCCCGCGGCCAGCCCGTTGCCGAGATGGGCGCGAATCAGGTTGGGCAATTGCGGCGCACGCTGCTGCAACTGGCGAAGAAACAGTCCCGCGGTTCCTAATTTTTCCTTGTAAGGAGAATTTTTCAGCAGCTCCATCGCCTTGGCGTCGGCCGCCTCTTCGTCCGCCGGGCTGCGCTTGAAGTCAAGCCGCTGAAACGACTGCTCGTCGGGAAAAAACATGCGGTCGTTGAAAGCCAGCCGCGCGTCCAGCGAATGCCCCAGCACGATGTGGCTCAACTCATGCACCAGCACCATGGCCAGGGAAGCTTCATCCGGCAACACGTCGAGCAATCCCCGGCTGAGCACGATGGTGTGGCCGATACTGAAGGATTCCAAAGGCGCCGTAAGCAACACACGGCAATGTACGTCGGCCTGCACATCAAGATTGTTAGTGACCAGCAAATTGTTCACCACCGTCTGCAACACCTTGTCGACTTCTCCCGCAGGCGCCAGCAGCCCCACTTTCTGAAGGCGCTCCATGGCGTTATCTTCCGCCTGATGCTCCCACATGCGTTCCGCGACCACCGGAGTGGCATCGGCCGAGACCCCGCTCTGATCTTTAATCGGCTCCCCGATCGACCCCTCGGAATCCACCACAATCTGCGTGAACTCCGCGTTGCGATTTCTCGCCATGTTCTTCAAGTCATAGCCCCATAAACGAGTTTGCGCTTTCAGGTGCGCCGGGCCGGAGCCATTCTGCACATCCGACTGCTCGCTATAGACGTACGTCGGCAGCCAGAGATCGGGCTTCAAGTTCAAGCGCCAGCTATCGAAATGCAAATAAAAGTTGTTG
>JASIKQ010000134.1 GCA_030049565.1 Candidatus Sulfotelmatobacter sp. | reverse complement strand
CCAAACGGCGTTCTCGGTGCCGGCGAACAGCAGACCTTTGCGATGCGGATCGTCGCGAACCGTATCAACCGGACCGATTTCAGGCAGGCCCGAGGTGATCACCTTCCAGCTCTTGCCACTATCATGCGTGCGATAAATATAAGGACGCTCGTCGTTGATGCGGAAGCGGCTGACCGAGGCATAAGCCGTATCGTCATCAAAATGAGAGGCGCTGATCTGCGTGACTTTGCTCCACGCCGTCAATTCCGAAGGAGTAATTTGATTCCAATTCTTGCCGCCGTCGCGCGTCAGCCAGATGAGGCCATCATCAGTCCCGGCCCAAAGCGTGTCGTTGTTCTTGAACGAGGGCGCAAGCGCATAGATGACGCCGCGCTGCTTTTCCGCACCCTTGGGAACCAGCTTGCCCACACTTTCAGGAATGGCTGGATTCTCGCGAGACAGATCTTGACTGATCGCCTGCCACGAGTTGCCGCCGTCGGTGGTTTTGAACAGCACGTTGCTGGCGTAATAGAGCGTGTGCGGATCGATCGGCGAAAACATGGTCGGCTCGGTACGGTCGGTGCGGTACTTTGCGGTGCGCACCGGAATCGGCGTAACGTCCTGAACCTGCCCGGTGGACCAGTGAAATTTTGAAACTTCATTTCTGCCGCCGCCGTAGATGATGTCAGGGTCGAGGGGATCGGGCGCAACGTATCCGTACTCGATCACGCCCACGGGATGCCAATCACGAAAAGTGATTGCGCCATCGTTGCCGCGGCTTGAGATGCATACTGAACCGCTTTCCTGCTGGCCTCCGCACACGCGATAAGGGAAAGTGGGAGCAACTGAAACGTGATAAATCTGTGCAGTGGGCTGGTTGTACCACGAACCCCAGCTCGCGCCGCCGTTGACGGTGACGATTGCTCCCTGATCGCTGACCAGAAGAATAATGTTGGGATCGTTGGGATTGATCCACAAATTCTGATAATCGTCGCCGCCGGGCGCACCGCGAAATCCGAACCAGGTCTTGCCGCCATCGGTCGATTTCATCGTGACCGTGCTGGCGCAGTAAACGATGTCGGGATTCTTCGAATCGACGCGCGGCAGCGAAAGATCGCCGCCACCAATGCGTCCCGAAGGCCGCGGATCGTCGGTTATCTTCGCCCACGTCTCTCCCGCGTCGTCGGAGCGGTAAACCCCTAAGCCTCCCGAGGCTGTCGCCACTGTGGCATACAAACGTTTCGAATCGCTCGGCGCAATCGCCACATAAAGCTGCGAAAGATCTTTGGGCAGGCCGTTGGCTAGCTGACGCCACGTGTTCCCGCCGTCAGTTGACTTGAACAATCCACCGCCGGTGCCATCGACTTTGTTGCCATCCTCCCAGGGTCCTTCGCGAGCCTCCCACATCGAGGCGTAGATCACGTCAGGATTTGACGGATCGATCTCTACGTCGGAGGCGCCGGTATTTTCATCCTTGTAAATAACGTTTTTCCAGTTAGTCCCGCCGTCGGTGGAAAGAAAAAGACCACGCTGCTGATTCGGCCCATAAGGGTGACCGAGCACGGCGGCGAAAACTTTGTTGGGATCGCGGGGATCGACGGCCATGGCTGGGATCTGAAATCCGTCGTCGAGGCCGAGATGAGTCCAGGTTTTCCCCGCATCGGTCGACTTATAAATTCCGTTGCCGATCGAGAGATCGGGCCGATGCAGCCCCTCGCCGCTGCCGACATAAAGGATATTGGGATTTGAGGGCGCGACGGCAATGGCTCCAATGGATTGCGTCGGCTCTTGATCAAAGATGGGCGTCCAGGTGCGGCCATAATCGTCGGTTTTCCACACTCCACCATTGACCTGCCCCATATAAAAAACGTTGGGCTGGCTCGGAACACCGGATGCAGCGCGGGTGCGGCCTCCGCGAAACGGGCCGATCATGCGCCAGTGCAGATCTTGATACATCTTCTCTGGAACCTGCGCAAACGCTGAGTTGGCGGGAACAAAAAAGGATAGAGACAAAGAAAGGCAGACGAGAAGACGCCTAACGGACGTGGCCATAGATCCCCCTCGAAACCAAAACCATGAGCATAAACTAAAATTCGAGAATGTTTCGCCGCCGGGGGCAGGTTGCATCGGAGTGGCTGGCTTTCCTGCTGGCCTGCGCGATTGTGGCCCACGCACCGGCGTCCGGCCACGCCGGCGACGGACGCGGCCTTGCTCCAATCCTCGACTACATCTCTGCTTCATGGGACGCACTAACCCGCTCCATGACAGATTGCCAGAGCATCGTCGATCCCAAGGTGAACGCCGTCGCGATCCTTTACTTGCCCGCGGGCATGGCCGAGCCGCCCGCCGTGCAAGTTCTTTCGCAAAAATGCAACGTTCAAGTCGAGCATCTGGCATTTGTAATTCATCGCCTTGGCGAGATCGACACCTGCAACATCAACCCAGCCGGTTTGCTGTATTTGCCGAACGAATATGTCGTGCCCGGCGGCCGCTTCAACGAAATGTAATGGCTGGGATAGCTACTTCATTATTCGCGGCTTGCTGCGCGAAGGCCGGATCGAGATGGCTCGCGGCATGGTCGGGAACTTCTTCTTTGAAGTCGAACATTATGGCGACGTGCTCAACGCGAATCGCACTTACTACCTGACGCGATCGCAGCCGCCATTTCTGAGTTCAATGGTTATTGCCGTCTACGACGCCATGCAGAAATCGGGCCATGGCGATTTAGAGTGGCTGGCAAGGGCCTACCGCGACATAGAAAAAGATTATGACATGTGGAACCGCGATCCACATCGCGCCGGCGACACCGGCCTTTCCCGCTATTACGATTTCGGCGAGGGCCCGGCTCCTGAGGCTTTGAAAGACGAGGCTGGATATTACCGCAAAGTCGCGGAATATTTTTTCTTCCATCCCTCGGAAGCGGATGGTTACATCATCGAAAATCGGCCAGGCACGAAAGATGGTCTGGGTGCGGTTTACACGCAGCAGGTCTGTGAGGTTTCCTCTTCCCTCGCGAGCAAGTGCGAGAACCCGCGCCAGTTCCGGCTCAGCGGTGACTACTATAAAGGCGACCGCTCCATGCGCGAGTCGGGCTTCGACGTAAGTTTCCGCTTCGGCCCTTTTGGCGCGGCGACACACCATTTTGCGCCTGTTTGCCTGAACAGCTTGCTGTATAAGACGGAAAAGGATCTGGAGCAGATCAGCCACTGGTTGGGGCGTCCCGCGGAAGCTAAGAAATGGAGCGAGCGCGCAGAAAAGCGCAAGAACCTGATCATTCAATATTTGTGGGACGCGACATCCGGCCTTTTTTTCGATTTCAATTTTCAGACGCGGCAGAGGTCCTCCTATCGCTACGCCACGACCTTTTATCCGCTATGGGTGGGGCTGGCCACTCCAGACCAGGCGAAGGCGGTTGAGAAGAACCTGCCTATTTTCGAGGAGGCCGGCGGATTGGCCATGAGCATCACGGACAGCGGTGCGCAATGGGACCTGCCCTACGGCTGGGGAAATATCAATCTTCTTGCTGTCGAAGGATTGCGCCGCTACGGCTTTAATGCGGATGCCGATCGTATTTCCTACAAATTGTTGTCGATGGTGGCTGAGAAGTTCCGGCGCGACGGCAACATCCGCGAAAAATATAATGTGGTCGCTCGTTCTTCTGAAGCCCATGCCGAACTCGGCTATCCCATGAACGTCGTAGGCTTCGGCTGGACTAACGCCGCATTTCTGGAACTGCTGCACGCCTTGCCAACCACGTTGGAGCAACGGCTCGCGAAGGAGCAGACAGCGCCTTTGCCAGCGGAATGATCCCGGAGATTCAATGAAGCAGCTCGTGCGCTACCCCTGCCGTGAACGAACCCAGCGTGTATGCGACTTTCCTTCAACGTCTACGGCGTGCGAAATTAGTTTTATGCCCCTGGTCGTTCGCCCCTCGCATATTCACGCGATCGGGGTGTTTACAACTACCTCCATTCGCAAAGGCGTGTGCATCGTGGAATATGCGGGGCCGCACCTTACTCCTGAAGAAGCCGACCGGCTCTATGATGGCGCGCCGCGCACTTATCTGTACGGCCTGGAGGATGGCAAGACCGTGATCGATGGCGAGGGCCTGGGCGCTTTCCTGAATCACTCTTGCGATCCCAACTGTGAGATCGATGAGATAAACAATCGCGCCTGGATCTTCGCGCTGCGAGATATCGCTGCGGGCGAGGAGCTTGTCTGGGATTACAACCTGTACGACGATGAGGCGCCTGCACCCTGCCAATGCGGCTCACCGAAATGCCGCGGAACCATGTACTCGCCCGAGTGGATGGCGAAGATGCGGCGCAAAGCGCGGCGGAAGGGGTCGAAGTCGCAGCAAAAACAGATTGCGACCAGCAAATGCAAACAGGACCCGGTTGGTTGACCGGAATCCTGTTTTTGTGGCCACGAACAAAAATTGTAGGTTCTCGCCCGAAAGCGTCCTTGTACTAAGTCTGCCAGTACTTGTGATCGCGCAGAAAATAATTCGGGTTCCAGTAATTCATCGCGGTTTTCAGGAACAGCCATCCTACGCGCAGATGTCCCATCTTCTGGAAGCGCCGGTTGGTGGTGTAAACGTCGCCACGAACAATACCAAACCGCTTGCGGTCGACCTGCTGGCTGAGCAGGTAATCTTCAGCGAACAGGACTTGCTCGTGAAAGCCGCGCAGCTCGCGAAATTTTTGCAGGTCGAAAAGCATGAACATTCCGGTCGCGAAGGGGCGATGCAGGTACGAGAGGTATTGAAATAAATCGTTGCCCGCGTAGAGCAGCTTGTCGATCCAGTTGCCGTCGCGGCAAAGAATGTTGGTGGTGACGCAGTGGAGCTGCTTGCGCTGCGCCAGTTCGACGGCGCGGCGAATGACGGAAGGGTGCGCCGGCTCAATGTCGGCATCGATGAAAAGAACGTATTTGCTGTCGGCGTGCGCGGCCCCCAGATTGCGCCCAACCGAGGGCGTTCCCCCGCGGACCACGCTCACGTTCAGCCGGTCGCGAAAGCTCATGACGATTTCAGGCGTGCCGTCGGTTGAGTTGGCGTCAGCGACCAACACTTTCGTACTCGGCATCTTCGAGTAGTCCTGCTTGGTCAGCGAAGTCAGCAAACGAGGGATCAATTTCGCCTCGTTCTTGGCTGGAATCACGATCGTCAGTTCGTTCGTTGTATTCATGGATGCACACTCCTTGCTCGTCAACCGTAACGTATGTCAGGCGGGAATCAACCCAGCCGCCTGTGTTGTAGTAGTGAATTCGGTCTTCTTCCACATGGATGGCTTCATGCGTGTGGCCGCAGAAAATGCGGTCGGCATCGTGCTGGCACGCGTAGTGCAAGGCTCCGGACGAAACTTTCGTTGACATCCGCAGCCAGCGCGTGTTCAGCCGGTCAATGAGCCGCACAATAGGCTTGCTCTTGAAATCCAGTTTTTGCAGAAGCAGATACAGCGACGTTCCCACGGAGCTGAGCCGCAGATTGTTTACTTGGAAGCCGTCGAATTGATGCCCGTGAATCGCAATGTGGCGACGCCCGTCATACAACCATTCGTAATGCTGATAGACGCGCACGCCCACCAAATGCGACATGATGTCGGTGAGGCCGTGATCGTGATTGCCCTCAACCCAGACGACCTCAATATTGCGTTTGGGATTCGATAGCTTGCGAATATAGCCGAGAAATTTCCAGTGATCTTTGGTGAGGCGCGCGAAGTTGAGATCGGCAAAAATGTCGCCCAGCAGAATCAGGCGCTTGAAGCAGTTTTGCTTGAGAACCTGGGTCGCCTCGCGAGCATGACTCGTCTCTGCACCCAGGTGCAGGTCGGAGAGGATCAGCGTGTTGTAGGCATGCGGATCCATGCTCCATTTGTAGCAAGACGATGTTACAGGTCGATGAATATTGCATCAAAATTGGTGCATGGTAACTAGGGAAGTAACTGTAGTAACGTTGCGGTCAACATAGCCTTGATTGCGCTGAAACACTGCGATTTTTCGCTTCAAATGCAGAATATTTCAGCCATGTGAATACCAAGGTGCTTTTAACGTAGACTGAATTTCGTTTGACAACTATCGGGCGCATTCTGGCGAGGTACACCGCGTGGGTCTGGGGACTGCTGCGAGTCCTCGGAATCTGGGGGCCATTCGCGATCGCATTTGCGGATTCCGCGTTGCTGGGCATGCCGGTCGATGCCATGGTAGCCACCTATGTGTATCAGGACCGCAAGCGCATGCTCTTCTATGTGATCATGGCGTCGCTGGGTTCGGTGCTGGGCAGCGTTCCGCTTTATCTGATCGGATACGCGGGCGGAGAAAAAGTGCTGCGCAAGCGCATTTCAGAAGAACGCTTTCAACAGATTCACCGCTCGTTTGAGCGGCATGAATTCTGGGCCCTGATGTTTCCCGGAATGTTGCCTCCGCCCATGCCCTTTAAAATTTTTGTTCTGGGCGCGGCCGTGTTCGAAATGCGCTTTCGAGATTTTGCGGCAGCGATTTTTGCGGGACGATTTGTGCGTTTTCTCGTGCTTTCGCTGTTGGTGTTGTGGTTCGGCCCGCGGATTGTCGGCCTGATGGGAAATTTGCTCCGCCGGCATCTGGCGTGGGCAATCGGAGCGATTGCGGGCGGATTATTGGTTTGGTTGCTGATGCGGCGCAGCAGGAAACGCAAGGATCAGACGAGTGCGTGAATTCTAGGCGGCCGCGATGTGGTCGTCGCTGGTTTTGTGCATCCAGCGGGAGAGCACCATCAAGAACACCGGCATGCCAAAAAAGGCGGCCGAAAAGAATAAATCGCCCTCGACCGTGCCCCGGAAAAACGGCAGTCCGGCGGCGTAAGACATCATCAGGCCATGCAACCCTCGTGGATACATATTCGGCCAGGCCGCCCAAACCGCGAAGTTGCTGATCAGGAAAAAAGAAACTGAACTGGCAAGCGCCGCGCCGATCACGCGCACGGGACCGGATTTTTCTCGCAGGTTCGTCCCCAGCCACAGAATTGCCGCGTACCACGCCCAGGTTACGAGTTGATCCCAGGAAAAACTATAAGCGTAGATGAATTTGGTGAGGACGACATCGGTCGCGGCGAACAATACCAGAGGTACCCACATCTGGCGTTTTGAACCGCGCGCTCCGAAGAACAGAAGCGAGCCCGCCAGCGGCGTAAAGTGCCAAGCATGCGGCAGAACATTCAACGGCCCCGCGAAGGGCAAAAAGCGGACTGCTATGGCGAGCAGGACGAAGATATAAGGCAGCATGAGCACCTCGCAACTGAAACATTATTCTGGGCGCGGTGGGGCAGGTACGTCAAGCGGGCGCTGGAGGTTGGCAGGGTCTCAATAGCGCGCAAGGACACTGCCTAGCAGTTTCGGCGGTGCGGCGAGATGCCACGACAGTCGGCGATACGCCCGCGCCTTTTTCAGTCCGGCTCCGGATACGTCTCGCCCGTAGGGTAGACATCGCCAACCACATGGAGATTCTTATCGAGCCGCACTCCTGCGCTAAGCGGGCCGCGCTGGCTGCGGCGGCCAAACACGCGCGGCAGTCCCGCAAAACGCAAATCCTGAAACCAAACAATGTATCCGCCATCGGGAAGTTCTTCGGTCTCGGTGATCGGATACTTCGCCCAATCGAGATAAACGCGACCGAGATAAGATTTCTTCGCAGCTAGCGTGATCGGAGTCTCTTCCGGCTTGTAGCGTATGTCGAGGCTATTTTCTGGATCGACCTCGGGGCCGAGCGAATTGACCGGGGCGAGCGCGAAGAACGCGGGAGTTTCCACCACTCCATACCAGCGAAATGGATCGGTCATCGCGGGATAGGCGGAAGCGCGCAACGGATCCACGCCCTGGTAGGTGCGTGCGGCAAGGGCGTTAACCGCACGCCGATGTTCGAAATCGCGCACGCCCCATAAGAGCACCATTCCGATTAGTGCAAGCGTGGCTGCGACTCGTCCGCGCGGTTGGCGCGTGTGCGCGCCGATTTCGCGGTCGATCAGAGAGAACAATGGCGGAACGATTAGTCCGAGCAGCAACATGGCGAAAAGCACGGGCTCGAAAATGAAAACGATATCCCACGAATACCACTTCTCGGAAAACGGCCAGAAAGGGCGCACGCCGTAGTTATTCGTAAAATCAAGCAGAATGTGGCTGAAGCCGGCCAGGCAGGCGTAGAAGAAGAGCAATCCCCAGCGCGGCGGCAGGCCGGGATTTTTCGTTTTGCGTCCGCGCAATCGCCAGATCAGATAAATAAAGCCGAGCACCACGGCGGCGTCGATAGGAACTCCGAGGAAAGAATGGGTAAAGCCGCGATGATGGGCGAAGCCGAATGCCGGCCCGCCGAACCGGCCGAGAATGTCGAGATCGGGCGCCTCGGCGGCGAGCGTGAGGGTGGCCGTTGCCAGTGCCGTCTTGCGGTTTAGCCCGGCGCGCCCCATGCAAGCGCCGGTCAGAAAGTGAGTGATGGGTTCCAAGCGATCAGCGATCTATTCTTACATGATCAGGGTCATACATGATTAGGACTGGCAGGATCAGCGTTTGCATGATCACGGCCGGCACGATCAGCGCGAGGAGCGAGAATGGTGAGAGCGTCCGGCACGATAGCAATTTCTGCGGGCAGACTGCCCAGCAGTTCTCCATCGGCTTCAACGTAAACCTTTTGCTGCGGAACGCTTGTAACCGTAGAGGGTGAAACCGGCAAATAGCTGCACGAAACCTTTTCGCTGTGCGCCAGGTCGATGCCGGGAATTTTCCATCCGCGCCCAAACCATCCGCGCGCCACGTATGCGAAATAACGGCTGCGGCTGGCGGTGATGCAGCAAACCAGCCGCAGATCGTTGCGGTCAAGCGAGGCTCCGGGAGCGAGTTCGCGCAGCACGCCGCCAAAGTTGCGGATGCGCACGGCCAATAATTCGGTGACTTCAGCGCGGCGCGCTTCCCTGGAACCGCTCTCGGCAAAATCAATCTGGAAACGGGTCATGGGATGCGTAAACCAGAGGCGCCACGCTTGCGCATAATAAGCTGCCATGCCCATACGCTGCTTGTGGGCGGCGTAGAGCTTGTAGAAGAGATGGGCATCCACTCCGGCGCCGGCGGCGACAACGAAAAAGCGGTCGGCGGGCTTGCCTGCGAGATCAAGAAAGTGTATGTGGCCGAGCGCAACGCGGCGCGGCACGCCGTGAAGGCCCGATTGCGCCGCAGCAAGAACATTTTTCGGAAGCCCAAGATCGTGGGCCAGCGCGTTGGCGGTGCCCATGGGCAAGACGGCCAGGGCGACGGGAGTATTTGCCAGCACCTGGGCAATGTTATTAATGGTGCCGTCGCCGCCGCAGGCGAAAATAGTGTCGCAACCATCGCGAATGGCTTGGTGGGCCTCTTGTTCCCCATGGGAAGCGGACTCGGTGAGAAGAAGTTCAGCCTCAACCTTTGCGCCGCGAAGCAAAGCTAAGACCGACTCGAGTTGCGCGCGGTGCCGGGCGCGGCGTCCGCCGGAATCGGGATTGAAGAGCAAAGCTGCCTTGCGCATGGCTGGCCGAAGCTGGATTGTACCTGAGCTCTGCTGATGGCAGTTGTGTGCAGATGGATTACGATTGCTGCGAATGAGATCCTTGCCTTGGTTTTATGGCAAAAGGGAATGGTCTAGGGACGACGCATTAAGATCGATTCATGAAGCTGGTATGGCTATTGGCAATATTGATTCTTTCTTGTTCTGTGCTAACGGCGCAGGACGGTTTCTATCTAGGCTTCGACCGCAACGACTACCCGGGTGACGCCAACCTGGCAACACTTGGACGGACTTTTTCGTACGCGGGTTATTGGCTCAACCATCCTCCTGGAGAGAAAACGAATACCTGGACGGGACATCGCACGGCAGTCGAATCGGCCGGACTTGGTTTTCTGGTTCTGTTCAATGGACGTCTTTATGCGGAACTGAAATCAATCGCACACGCAACCAAGGTCGGCAAGTCTGACGCAGAGGCAGCCGCAGTCGCCGCGGGGCGCGAAGGTTTTCCCGCAGGCACGATCATTTTTCTCGATCAGGAGCAGGGCGGACGCATGTTGCCTGAACAAAAAGCTTATATCTACGCCTGGGTTGATGGTGTTACTGCGGCGGGGTTTCGCGCCGGCATTTATTGTTCCGGTGTCCCTGCGGCTGATAACGGCAACGTGGTTACTGCGGAAGACATTCGGGCCAATGCCGGCCCCCGCCAGATCAGTTATTGGGCGATAAATGACGCTTGTCCGCCCGCGCCCGGCTGCGCGTTTCCCGACCATCCACCCAGTCCGGCGCAGAGTGGCGTGAGCTTTGCCGAAGTCTGGCAGTTTTCCCAGTCGCCGCGACGCAAAGATGTTGCCGCCCGCTGCACGAATTACAGCCGTGATGGGAACTGCTACGCGCCCGGAACCGGGCAGGCGCAGCAGCTATATATCGACGTGAATACGGCCGCGTCGCCGGATCCTTCGCACGGCAGATCACGGTGAACCAGCGACCTTATAATGGTTAGCGACAGACACCGACCAACGACTGGCTTTTGCGCTAAAATATACTAATCCCATGTCAGAGCGAACTTTCACTCTAGAAGAAGCGCAGTCGTTGCTGCCGGTGCTGGAGTCTTTGCTGCGCACCGCGATCAGCAGTAAGAAAACCATGGAAGAAGTCGAAGCCGAAATGCACGCTCTGAACAAACGCATTTTCCTGAACGGCGGCATGCGCGTCGACGTGGTGGCGGTCGCCTCGCGCAAAGCCGAGCGCGCCCGCGCCGAACAGCATGCCAAAGACGCCCTGGCCGAGATCGACTCGATGGGCGTTCAGGTGAAGGATCTCGAAATCGGACTGCTTGATTTTCCCTGCGAAGTCGACGGCAGCATTGTTCTGCTCTGCTGGAAAATGGGCGAGCCCACCATCACGCACTGGCACGGCATGGCAGAAGGCTTCGCGGGCCGCAAGCTCATTGACGAGCGCATCGCGCGAAAAAAGGCGAATTAAAAAGCGCCGGGCACCCAGAGCTCGGGGCCTCCGGGGTGGTCTGTGATAGCCACCGCCGAGTGGCGGCACGCTCTACAATCCTCATAAGTTAGCTCTATCGCAACATCCTTATAGGAACAGTGTTTTATCTTTCAGACCCGGGCGAATGCCCGGCACGAGGAAAAACACAATGAAACTGCACCGTTCAGTTCATTTTCTCGCTCTTGCACTTTTGCTGCTGATGATTCCAGCAGCGCTGTCTTCTCCCTCTTCCGCACAGATCGCGGTCGGCATTTCTGTGCGCATCGGTCCGCCGGCATTGCCGGTTTATGAGCAGCCGTTTTGCCCCGGCCCCGGCTATTTGTGGACTCCTGGTTACTGGGCCTGGGACGACGATGATGGCTACTACTGGGTACCGGGAACGTGGGTTGTGGCGCCGGTCGGCATGTTGTGGACACCCGGCTACTGGGGATGGAGCGGCGGCGTCTATGTGTGGAATCCGGGATATTGGGGACCGCACATCGGCTTCTATGGCGGAATCAACTACGGCTTTGGCTACGGTGGCGTCGGATTCGTCGGCGGCGAGTGGCGCGGCGGGGCCTTCTTCTACAACACTGCCGTCATGCGCGTGGATACCGTACACGTGACCAACGTGTATGTGAACCGTACCGTGATCGTGAATAATGAATCGCATGTGGCCTTCAATGGCGGCGCGGGCGGAGTGCAGGCGCGTCCGACGGCGCAGGAACTGGCTTACGCGCGTGAGCCGCATCAAGCCGCGCTTGCGTCGCAAGTACAGCAGGAGCATGCGGCGCATCAAGACCGCGCCAACTTTGCTTCGGTGAATCACGGAGCGCCGGCGGTAGCAGCGACCGCTCGTCCCGGCGAATTTAAGGGACGCGGCGTGGTCGGGGCGCGCTCAGCGGGTGCGCCGTATCACGCTCCCGCGATGTTGCCGCGCGAGGCGCGGGCATCGACTCCGCCGGCTTCAAGGAATGAAGGCGGGCATTCGGTTAACGCACCGAACCGGCCGGCGTCTGGAAACAACCGCCCCGAGAATGCGCATCCGCAGAATGAAAACCCAGAAAAGAACGCTTCCAAGCCGGCCAAGCAGACGAAACCTCCTCAGCACGAAAACGCCCCTCGGGAGGAGAAGCACGATAAAGGCCGCTAAGCGAGTTAGCGCCAATCGTCGAGTGGCCAGGGCTTCGGCCCTGGCCTTTCTAATGATATTACGGTTTTGCTGGGTTTCGACCGCTCGGTTGCCATCCCTCGCGCTGACCGCCCCTTAGACTTGTCATCCCGAGCGGAGCGCTGTTTGCGCAGCGAGGGATCTGGGTTTCTGCCAGGCGGCGGAAGCGGTGACGGTGCAAGCAAGAACGCAGATCCCTCGCTTCGCTCGGGATGACATGGATGGGTTTACGCTGACTTCGGAATGAAGCGGAATGTCTGTGGCTGATCCCACTCCCGCGACAGGTCATCCCATTTGGGATTCACGGATTCGACCAGTGCCACGCGCTTCGCACGAGTCCAGCTCTTGATCTGCTTTTCACGCTCGATTGCGTTGCGCACGTCTACAAAGCTCTCGAAGTAAACCAGGCGGCTGATGTTGTACCTCGCCGTAAATCCGTCTGCGCGCTTTCCCTTATGTTCGCGAACGCGGCGGCGAAGGCTGTTCGTGATGCCTGTGTAAAGCGTGCGCGAAGGATTCGTCAGAATGTAGACGAAATAGCGCCTTTCGTCACGCACCTTCCACCTCTGTTCACTAGCCGCCCCTTAGACTTGTCATCCCGAGCGGAGCGCCGTTTGCGGAGCGAGGGATCTGGGTTTCTGCCGAGCGGCGGAAGCGGTGACGGTGCAAGCAAGAACCCAGATCCCTCGCTTCGCTCGGGATGACAAAAATAGTGTGGCTTATTAAAAAGTCGCTCCAATCGATAAAATCACGTTTGTCACCGCCGGGCCGCCACAATGGGCGCTTTCACCGCGTCGGTTCCGGTGGGCATCGTGGTGACGCGGCCTCCTTGCACCGCCGGACTTTGGCCAGACGCCCTTCTCGCTTTTTCTTTCTCCTCGGCAGACAGTGGGGTCGGCCCCGCCACGGCTTCGCGAGTTAGTCCGCAGGCCTTGCGAACTTCGGCATCGAGGCGGGTGAAGATTTCTTTGTTGTCTTTGAGGAACTGGCGCGCGTTTTCGCGTCCCTGCCCGATGCGCTCGCCTTTATAGCTGAACCAGGAGCCGGACTTCTCTACGAGATTGTTATTGACGGCCAGGTCGAGCAGGTCTCCTTCGCGGGAAATGCCTTCGCCGTAGAGGATGTCGAACTCGGCTTCGCGGAATGGCGCGGCCACTTTGTTCTTGACCACTTTTACTTTTGTGCGCGAGCCGGTGACTACGTCGCCCTCTTTGATGGCGGCGATGCGGCGGATATCCACCCGCACCGACGAATAAAATTTCAGCGCGCGGCCGCCGGTGGTCGTCTCAGGATTGCCGAACATCACGCCGATTTTTTCGCGAATCTGATTGATGAAGATCAGGCAAGTGCGCGACTTCGAAACCGTGCCCGTCAGCTTGCGCAGCGCCTGCGACATCAACCGCGCTTGCAATCCCATGTGACTGTCGCCCATTTCTCCATCGAGTTCGGCCTTGGGCACCAGCGCCGCCACCGAATCGACCACCAGCACATCGATCGCATTCGAGCGCACCAGCGCCTCCGTGATTTCCAGCGCCTGCTCGCCATAGTCGGGCTGCGAGACCAGCAGGTTGTCGACGTCAACCCCAAGTTTTTTGGCGTAAGCGGGATCGAGCGCGTGCTCGGCATCGACAAACGCGGCCATGCCTCCCGTCTTTTGCGCCTCCGCGATGACTTGCAGAGTGATCGTAGTCTTGCCGGAAGATTCCGGCCCGAAAACCTCAACCACGCGGCCGCGAGGAAATCCGCCCACGCCCAACGCGGAGTCGAACGAGATCGAACCGGTCGAAATGACCGCAATCGGCACGATCGCCTCTTTCGACCCCAGGCGCATGATCGAGCCTTTGCCAAATTGTTTTTCTATTTGTGAAACTGCCAGATCGATCGCCTTGCCCCGCTCATCGGCCATGGGAGTGTGGCTCCTTGAAGTAGGGATTCCGCTTGTCGTGAATCCACCTTGGCCGGATTATACATAGAGATCGAAGCGAATAAAAGGCGAACTGTAAAAATAAAAGTGGAAAACATTCCGAATCGGGAACGCGGGTGGCCCGTCATCCAGCTTCCCGGCAAGCTAGTTATTCATTGTTTCCATTTCTTCCAGAAGCTTTGTGACTTCATTCAGTTCCGCAACTTTGCGGCGGCGGAGCCACATCACGCAGAACCAAATCACTCGCAGCATGACCACAATGACCAACATCAATGCAAGGCACGCGATGGGATAGGCCATGAGCTCGAGCCTGATGGTCGCCCAATTGGCAGCCGCTAGTGCGGCACAAAACACGAGCCAACCAATTGCTATGTAAATGCTGATTTGCAGTCCCCGGATTCGAGAGAGCACTCTTCGCTGCCAAAGTTCCACGAAAGCGCGAGTCGACTGTGTCTCCGCGCGCCATGTTCCCCGCATAAGCCATAGCCGGCATGTAACAGCGACGAAAAGCAGAACACACACGCCAGTGGCCTGGCCTTTTCCGAACCTACTCGTGTAATGGCTGAGCTGGTAGAAGGCGAGAATCAGCATCCCTACCAATGCTGCCACGGCCAGCAGATTGCCGAGCCAGAAACGGCGGTCCTGGACCTTGATTCTTTTCTGGACTTGGCGCAGGAATTCGGGCGATAGCGGCGCAACACCGCTCCACTGTTCGCGCCAAAGATTAAGTTCGCGATCATTCGTCATTGGGTCATTCGTCATTGGGTCACTCCCATCGCCTCCTTCAAGGCTTTTCTGGCCCGGGTCAACCGAACTGCCACATTGTTTTCCGTAATCCCCAGCACTTCCGCGATCTCGGCATGCGACCAACCCTCGAGCATCATCACGATCATCTGCTTGTGAGCGACTGGCAAGGATTGAACTGCCGACGCAAGTCGCTGCCGTTCGTTCATCTGTGCCAGTTGCTCATCTGGATGAGGACGCGGATCAACCGGTTCGTCGGCCTCTTCCAGGTCGTCCAGCGACTGCTGCGGGGCGCGACGCCTCCTCACATGCGTCAGCCCGCGGTTGTGTGCGATCCGAAAAACGAACGTTCTCTCTGAACACTCACCGCGAAAATGGGGCAATGCTCGCCAGATCGCGAGCGCGATCTCCTGCATCAACTCTTCTCGAATACTGGCGATTGCCTCGTAGCTGTACGCCAGTCGCGAGATGGCCGGGCCATACTCGCCGAGAATACGGTCGAATTGCTCTTCCAACGCGCCTCGGCTTTCTCTCATAGATGTTGCCAGGCCAACGAATCGATCCGTGACTGAGTATTCACAGCTCATGACGGTAACAAAATGCGGCTGAGCCGTCACAGAGCGGAGTTCCCCCGATGACTGGAAAGCCCGCCAGGCAACCGGTCCGAAGGTGTTTCCTCAACGACAGATGCAGGGGCAGGCGGCACTCGCCGAATTTGTGATTCTCGGTTCTTCTCATGACAAGGGTAGCCACGCACAAAGGCCCAAAGCCGATGCTTTCTGAAAGCCCCGTCAGGAACGGCGTGAACACGACTTTGCCCAGATGCTGGTATGCCTCGCAAAAGCCCTGCGGCCCCTCATTGTCGATGACAACGGCTCTGCCAAGCAGAAGTGCTATTAGAGCTACGAATACCGGCAGGCGATTTATGGATGTCATTTTTCTCTCCCATGAATAGTTGTCTACTCAAAGTTAGGTTTTGGCCTGTTTTCAGGAGGCCAGAACGAAGTTGGGGAAGTCCTCGAACACCCAGTTGTTTTTGAGGGTGTGGTAGATGACTCCCAGGAATTTGCGGGCCAGGGCGATGTTGGCCTTGCCTCCACCGCGCCGACGCTGGATGCGTACATAAAACTTCTGTAGGA